>JAKAIQ010000203.1 GCA_021825035.1 Deltaproteobacteria bacterium
TCCTCCGGCCCGCCCTCACGGCCTTGACTATCGAGGAGAAGTCGTCGTCGAGGAGCACCATCGAAGAGGCCTCGCGGGCCACGTCCGTGCCCCTTCCGCCCATCGCCACCCCTATGTCCGCGGCTTTGAGGGCCGGCGCGTCGTTTACCCCGTCGCCGGTCATGGCCACCAATCCGGCGTTCGATTTCAGTGCGTTCACTATCCTCAGCTTCTGCTCCGGGACGACCCTGGCGAAGATGTCGGTCGAATCTATCCGGCTCTTGAGCCCGGCGTCGTCCATGCCGTCGAGCTCCGGCCCGGTTACTATGACCGGGCGCGGGGAAAGGCCTATCTCGGAGCCTATCTTCCCGGCCGTGGCCGGATAATCGCCGGTTATCATTATGACCCTTATCCCGGCGCCGCGGCATTCACGCACAGCCTCCTTGACGCCCGGCCGCACCGGGTCCGCGAGCCCTATGAGACCGAGGAACTCGAAGGTGAATTCGTGCTGTCCTTCCGGGAGCGACCCGTTGCCGTACTCCGACCTCGCGACCCCTATGACCCGAAGCCCCTCGCCGGCCATCGCGTCGATCGCAACGGATAGCTCGCGCATCGTCTGTCCGTCCATGTGGCAGAGGTCGAAGATGGCCTCAGGCGCGCCTTTTGAGGCTATGACGAAGTCGCGGCTGTCGGGCGACCTCCAGACCCTCGATACCGTGAGGAGAGACTCCGTAAGCGGGTATTCCTGGATGAGCGTCCAGTCCCGGTGGAGGTGCTCGGTGCGCGAGAGGGCGCGGCCTCCAAGCTCGCGCAGCGCCTTCTCCATCGGGTCGAACGGGTTTATGTGGCTGGCGAGGATCGCGAACTCGACCGTGCCGTGGAATTCTTCCGGCAGCTCCGCGTCGACCGGGCCGACCTCGTAGTATCTCCCGTTCGAGTAGACCTTGCGCACAGCCATGCGGTTGAGCGTAAGGGTTCCCGTCTTATCGACGCACAGCACCGTCGAGGCCCCTATGGCCTCCACCGCGGCGACCCTTCGGGTAAGGACGTTCGCCCTGGATATCCTCCATGCCCCGACCGCCAGAAAGACCGTAAGGATCACCGGAAACTCCTCCGGCAATATCGACATCGCGAGCGTCAGCCCGGCAAGAAGCCCCGGAAGCCAGCCGCCCCTGGTGAGCGCGTAAACGGCCGCGACCAGGACGCAAAGCACCGTCCCGATAGCGGCGAACGTCTTCACGAGCCGCGCCGTCTCCTTCTGAAGCGGCGTGTTGGGCGGGGTTATCTCTTCAAGGCTCCTGCCTATCTTCCCTATTTCGGTGTCGAGGCCGATAGACGAGACCTCCGCAACCCCGAAGCCCTGCGCCACGAGCGTGCCGGAGAAGATGAAAGGGAGCCCTTCGCCTCCCGGCCTCGCAACCGGCAGGGCGGCGGAGGACGCGGACTTCCGCACCGCCGCGGACTCGCCCGTAAGAAGCGATTCGTCCACCGAGAGGCTTATCGAGTAGACGAGACGCGCGTCCGCCGGGATCCTGTCGCCCTCGGTTATCACGATGAAGTCCCCCCTGACGACTTCGCGCCCGGGGATTTTTTTCTGAACGCCCCCTCTTATGACGGACGCCCTGGGGCTCGAAAGGTCTCTCAAGGCCTCAAGCGCCCTCTCGGTCTTCCTTTCCTGGTAGAGGGTTATGCCCATTACGACGAAGACGAAGCCGAGGAGCATCGACGCCTCTTCCCTGTCGCCGAGCAGGAGGTATATCGCGCCGACTGAGATGAGGAGGACGAACATCGGCTCCTTGACCACCCCGAAGGCGATGGAGAAGATCGAGCGCCTCCTGGCCGAAGGGAGTTCGTTGTAGCCCTCAAGCCTTATCTTTTCGAGGGCCTCCGCCTCCGTAAGCCCCCGGATGCCGTTTATGTCGAAAGGTTTATCCATATGGAAGCTGAAATAGCCTACCAATTATTGCAAATATGGGCGCGGATTGCCAGCTTAAGAAGCCGGTGAACGGCTCGTAACGGAGGCGGCGCGAGTGAGCCGGGGAAGAAAGCCGCGAAGCGGCCTGAGCGGGGGGCGAGGAGTGAGGCCGTAGCGCGGCGAGCCTCCCGGCGTTGGCCGCCGCCGCGGAATTTTTTTCTTGACAGGCGCGGGATTAAGCTGTAAAAATGAACATGTTTGCTTTGAACGTGTATAATGCGGCTCTCCGTAGCTCGAATGCCGGCGGGCGGCCCGCAAGAATATAAGACAGGTATCGGCCTTTGGCGACAAAGGCCGATATTTACTTTGAGCCCCGAAAGTTCCGCTCAACAACCTGAAACGGCCCCAGCAAGAGACCGACCGAAAAGGCATATGCATTCCGGGCAATATAAAAGGGTTTGCGACAGATAACCGGCGTCTTTAACGAACCTCCCGCGGCAAGCCGCGTGGTATCGAAAACTTCTGCATGGAAGCCGCCGCCGCGCGGCCGGGGATTGGCCCTAAAAAGATTAAAAACCCGAGAGGGAATTTTTTCCTGACATGGACGACGACCCTGATATAGATATTATTGACTTCAAAGGCCCGCGCATCCTGACCGGGGAGGGCGGCAAGTGTTGACCGCGATACCCGCCCCCCTGGATCTGACGTCCGTCTCGGTCCTTATCCTCCTTGCCGCGGCTACGCTTTCGCCCTTGCTCTCGAAGATTACCGGCAGCCAGACTATCCTAATATACACGGTATTTCCCCTTGCGGCGGCGGCGTCTCTCATGGCCGCTTTCGCTGGGTATATCGGCATGCGTTACGGGGCTTCCGCTTCCCTCGTCCTGCCGCTCGGCTTGCCGGACCTGCCGGTATATTTAAGGCTCGACCCGCTTTCAGGGCTCTTCGTGGCCGTCATAGGGCTCATATCGTTTTTTATCTCCATCTATTCCGTCGGCTACATGAAAGGGTTTATAAACCATAGGCCCGTGACCGCCATGGCGGTATTTTACTGCCTTTTTATCGCGGGCATGCTCCTCGTGGTTATCGCGGACGACGCGTACTCCTTCATGATCTCATGGGAGCTGATGGCCGCGGCATCTTACTTCCTGGTATTCTTCGAGGACGAGCATGCTGAAAATAGACGGGCGGCGTTCATCTATATTCTCATAGCCCATCTGGGGGCCGTTTTGATCCTCCTTTCGTTCGGGGTGATGGCGGGCTTCTCATCGGGGTTCGAGAACTTCAGCGGATACACCTTCTCGGCCATGCGCTCTTCGCATATCCCTCCGGTCTGGGCCTCGGCCGCTTTTTTGCTGGCCTTTTCCGGGTTCGCGGCCAAGGCAGGGGCCGTGCCGCTGCATGTCTGGCTCCCGGAGGCGCACCCGGCGGCCCCGAGCAACGTCTCGGCCCTCATGAGCGGGGTGATGCTCAAGACCGCGGTCTACGGCATCATAAGGGTCTCTTTCGACCTTCTTCACGTCGAGAACGGCTGGTGGGGAGGCCTTGTGCTGACGGTCGGGCTCGTCTCAGCCGTCATGGGCATACTCTACGCGCTCATGCAGAACGATATCAAGAGGCTCCTCGCCTATTCGTCGGTCGAGAACGTCGGGATAATACTTTCAGGCATAGGCCTCGCCATGATATTCAGGTCGTTCAACCTTTCCGTGCTTTCTTCCCTTGCGCTGACCGCGGCCCTGTACCACGTCGTAAACCACGCCGTCTTCAAGGGGCTTCTCTTCATGGGCTCCGGGGCGGTGCTTCACGGCACGCGCCAGAGGAATATGGAAAGGCTCGGAGGGCTGATACACAAAATGCGCTGGACGGCACCGCTATTCCTCGTGGGCTGCCTTTCGATATCCGGGCTGCCGCCATTTAACGGCTTCGTATCGGAATGGCTCACCTTCCAGTCCTTCCTGCTTTCGCCGGTGCTCAAAGACCCGCTTCTCAATCTCCTCATACCTCTCGGCGCGGCGCTTCTCGCCCTTACGGGGGTGCTGGCCGCCCGGTGTTTCGTTAAGGTCTTCGGCGTAGCCTTCCTCGGCCACTGGCGGGGCAAGCCCGGAGCGGAAGTGCACGAGGCGAGCCTCTCCATGCGCGTCGCGATGCTTCTTGCCGC
>JAKAIQ010000204.1 GCA_021825035.1 Deltaproteobacteria bacterium
GCCATTTTTTCCATTGATTTAACTGGGCGGCAATGTTATTATAAAGAGAAACCTCTTAAGCTTTTTTTATAAAAACCGAATGAGCAGATTAAGACACTATTCAGCCGTTTTCCTCATGGCGTCGTTTTTTTGGGCCATGTTCTATCATCCGGCTTACAGCGCTACAACCCCGGCGGCAGCTTATAACGCCGCAATGTCAAGGGTGGCGCGGATCGCGCCGAAACTCGAGGCTTTAGCCGGCCGGAAGACGCCCATAATGGTAACGCCCGACATGGAAAAAGAGGCGTTTGTCCTCCCGGACGGCAATATCATCATTACAACCGGCCTTGTAGCGTTATGCAAGTCGGACGATGAGCTCGCATTTATCATCGCTCATGAGCTTTCGCACGTTGTTGCGAAAGACTTTGAAAACAGCGGCACACCGGGGCTGACGGGCTCCAGGGGTATCCCTGACCTGCAACTGCGCGAGATAAAGGCGGACGAGAACGCCGTTCGTTACTTGAAAAACGCAGGGTACAATCCATACGCTTCGATAAGCATACTTGCGAGGCTCTCCAAAAATCATGATTTAAAAGACAGATTGGATTCGCTTTCTCGGTACCTCAAGAACCCGCCAAGCAACTAAACTGCCATGTTGGCGTCTCAACCCGGATCAGCCTTTATGGCATCGGAACGGACGTCTTAGATTATAATAAAATTCATGATGAGGCAAGGCGTTTGTAAACCGCCTTTTATTCTCTGGCGCCAGGGCATTTGATATCCAGGCATGCAGGGGTTAGGACGGATAATTATAGACGAAAAAGCCGAGACGGGGAAAAGCTATACCCTCGGCAAAGAAGGCGTAAATGCGCTTGCATTCTGGGAAGCGCGGGCCGGAGAGGCGGTTACCGTATCGGATGCAGGGGATAGGCTCTACAGGGCGCGCCTTATCGACACCGGAGGAAAAACCGGCACAAGGATATATGTCTTCGAAGAGATGGGTGAAGCGAAAAATGGGCCTGAAATAACCCTTCTTCAGGCGCTCCCCGAAAAGGAAAGGATGGAGCTCATAATTCAGAAGGCGGCCGAACTCGGGGTAAACGCCATCGTGCCTTTCAAATCCCAAAGGTCGATCAGCCTCGAAGAGAGGGATTCACGGCAAAAAAAAGCCCATAAGTGGCAGGACGTGGCACGCAGGGCCTCAAAGCAGTCAAGGAGCGAATTCATACCCCTTATCCATCCCTATTGCCCGTTTGCCGATGCCCTCGACATATCGAAAGGCGCTTCTTTGAAGATAGCGCTCTGGGAAAGGCCGGGGATAAGGCTCATCAAAGACATTCTGAGCGACTCAAAGAAGGATAGGATCGGAAAGGCGGCAATATTGGTCGGCCCGGAGGGCGGCCTCGAAGGAGAAGAGATGAACCTCGCAATTAAAGCCGGTTTCTCCCCCGCAAGCCTCGGGAGAAGGATACTGAGAACCGAGACGGCCGCCATAATGGCCGTCGGTCTTCTAAGGTACGAGCTTGCGTCCTAAAAATGTATTTTCCCCTTGAGAATACAAAATGCCGGCCTTAGAATATCTCCATGTCCGGTCCAATCTGCATAAGATGCGTCCATGCGTCATTTCTCGACCCTAAAAAGGATATCTGTTACAAGACCGGAGGTCTGTTCTGCAGGAAGCTAAAAAAGGTCGTCGGCAAATACGATGCCTGTCATAAAGGCGCTAAAACAAAAAAAGGCGGCAAGACCGAATAGTGAGATGAACGCAGCCGCATAATAGCAATAAACAAAAAGGCCGCTGAAAATCCCTTTCTCCGAAAACGCATCGGCTGTTGCCCGCGCTTCTTGTGGCGATAGCCCCTCATACCCACGAATGCGCCAGGCAAGAAGAGTCAAAAAAGGATAACCCCCCTCCTTTCCCGGCCTGGGTATCATCTTATACCAGCCTAACTTCCGGATGATTTTTGCCTCGCCACTTTCTTCCGGAATAACTGCGTTCATCTTGCATGAAAGCTGTAGAACCACCCGTGTCTATTCTCCGCTATTCGTTGCGTTAAGACCTGTCTCCGTAATGACAATTGCTTTTAATTTCTATGGAAAGGCCCGGCCTGCATACCATATTCTGCGTTATTACGGGGCGGATATGTCATTAACGGCACTTTTTAAAGTTATGTCCCTCTTCTTGAGGATTTTATCGTTTGGAACGATAAAAAACGATGGAATAAATCCTGTAACAGAGTATAATCGTCAAGAATCCGTTAGAAGAATCTCATACGTTCATCATTGCGGCCGCCGGAGAGCGCACCAGAATGAGAGGGTAGCTTTTCGGCTCGCCGCGGGTATGATAAAGATTGTCTTTAAAGTATTCGCAAGTTTCACATCAGGACTACATTCCACGAACATGAGGAAGTTTGAATGAGCTTAAAAAAAGTCTTTACCGAGTCATTGCGGGCAGCAGGGAGAGTAAAAAATCTCATATTCTTTTATTTGGCCACGCACACGGTTTTTCTCATCTTCGGCGAGTGGACCGTGGCAAGAAAGATACCTGGCGTTCTTCTCATGAGGGAAGAGCAGCTCAAGGAAATTGAGAGTCTTGGTTATCTAAAGCCCCTTACGGGGGCGCTTGCAAACAGCCTTGCCTTGAAGATACTTTATACATTTTTGTTTAATCTCGTCTTCGGGGCATTTCTCTCCACCACAATAACCGGGATTGCGTTTTTCCTTCCGTACATGATAGCCGTATGGAGGAGCTTCATGGTGGGGGCTTTATTCTATGGACAGGATATAGGGCCGGGCATGACCGTAATCTTTTATGGGACTTTTATACTCGAATTCGGCGCCTATTGCCTTTCTTCGGCGGTAGGTACGGACATAGGCCTTTCCATAATCTGGCCGTCCAGAAAAGGGACGAAATCGCGGAAAGAAGCATTGCTCAGGGCTATTAAGAACGGCGCATGGCTGTATGTTCTGGTGATTTTGATACTTTTCGTAGCCGCGATATGGGAGATCTCGTGGCTGCAGTACATGGGGCCGTTGCTAAAACCGGAGAATATTGCAAAATAGGGCCGGTTTTAACGAATTCTTAAATTATGATAAAAAGCGAGGGGCGAGGTGGAGTAACCGCACCCAAAAAATGAACCCGCCGTCATGAGTTCTTCTATAATTCAATGATCCGGCCATCAACCCTTAACCGTTGCCGCACAAAACGAAGTGTGCATGAGCTAAGGCAGGGCCTGGTCGCAACTTTTTCAAGATGTCCTGCGGCAAAGATTTCACCGGAGCATTTTCCGAGGCGCCCGAAAGCGCCTTTCTTGAGGGAATTTTTCAGTATTATGCTAAAGATTTCCCTTGGAGTATGGATTTAAGTTATGCTATATAGGTTAGCTAAATGGATACGCATGCCTGAAGCCGCGTGAAACGCCGTTAGAGCCTGTGTTTGTCTGAAAACAGCCTGTAACCTTCGGAAGTCAAATACAAAATTCGGGCTTATAGCGATGACAGGTACTGTCTCCGAAAACCTATTGAGCGTTACAGACCGTATAAGAAAGGCCGCGCGTAAAGCCGGGAGGGATCCTGAAGAGATAACGCTTGTGGCCGTGACCAAAGGGGTTGAATTAAAGAAAATCAAAGAAGCGTACGCCGGAGGCGTCCGCGTCTTCGGCGAGAACTACGTGCAGGAGGCCGAAGAAAAAGTTTCAAAGATAAAGGACGGCGCCATAAGATGGCACTTCATCGGGCATCTTCAAAAAAACAAGGTAAAGCGCGCCGTAGAACTCTTTGACTGCATCCAAACGGTTGACGGCCTTGAACTTGCCGTCGAGTTGAATAAGAGGTCCCATGAATCCCTCGACGTGCTTATCGAAGTCAACATAGCAAAGGAAAAGACGAAAACCGGCGTGGATGTGGAGGGCGCCGTCAAGTTGGCGCGCGAATTCGATTCGCTCCAAAACTTGAAATTAAGGGGTCTGTTCACCATCCCGCCTTTTTCAGGAAGTCAGGACGTCTCCAGGCCGTATTTCGTCACTCTGCGCAGGCTCGCGGAGCGCATAAACAAGGAACGAATCCCC
>JAKAIQ010000205.1 GCA_021825035.1 Deltaproteobacteria bacterium
GCGGCCCACCCGGTAAAGGAGCTTGCGGCCCTTACGAAAGGCAGGGACTGCCTGCTCATAGTGGACGGCATAACGGGCGTTGGGGTCTTCGACCTCCCGATGGACGAATGGGGCATAGACGTGCTCGTCTCCGGCTCGCAGAAGGCCTTCATGCTCCCTCCGGGCCTCGCGTTCGCGGCCCTGAGCGAGAAGGCCTGGAAGTTCCAGGAGACCGCGAAGTGCCCGAAGTTCTACTTCGACTTCAAGAAGGAGCGCAAGAACCTGAAAGACAATACGACCGCCTACACCCCTGCCGTGTCGCTCATCACGGGGCTCCGCGAGTCGTTGAACCTCATTAAGGAGGAAGGCCTCCAGAACGTCTTCAGCAGGCACGACAGGCTCGCGCGGGCCACGCGGGCGGCATCCCTCGCCCTGGGCCTCAAGCTCCTCGCGCCCGAAAGCCCGAGCAACGCCGCGACCGGCGTGTTCGTGCCGGACGGGGTGGACGGCGGAAAGCTCGTGAAATATCTGAGGGACGAGATGGGCGTAACGCTCGCGGGCGGCCAGGACCATCTCAAGGGCAGGATACTGCGGATAGCGCACCTCGGCTACGTCGACACCTTCGATATCGTGACCTCCATCTCATCCATAGAGATGGCGCTCTCGAAGTTCGGCCACAGGCTGGATTTCGGCAAGGGCGTCGGAGCGGCCCAAAAAATTCTCGTAGAGGGATACAAATAATGAAGATACTCATAAGCGATAGCCTCTCTCCAAAGGCGGTCGAGGTGCTTAAGAACACGCCGGGCATGGCGTGCGACGTCATAACCGGGCTAAAGCCCGACGAGCTGAAGGCGCGGATAAAGGACTACCACGCCCTCGTCGTGCGGAGCGCCACGAAGGTGACCGCTGAGATTATCGACGCGGCGGACAACCTGAAGGTTATCGGAAGGGCCGGCACCGGGGTCGACAACATCGACACCATGGCGGCGACCAAAAGGGGCGTCGTCGTGATGAACACGCCCGGCGGCAACACCGTCACGACCGCCGAGCACGCTATAGCCATGATGATGTCGCTCGCGAGGAACATCCCTCAGGCCACAGCCTCGATGAAAAGGGGGGAATGGGAGAAGAAGAAGTTCGAGGGCACGGAGGTGACCGGCAAGATACTCGGCGTTCTCGGCGTGGGGAACATCGGGAGCGTCGTGGCTTCAAGGGCGCTCGGGCTGCGCATGAACGTCGTGGCCTACGACCCTTACATCTCAGCCGAGGCCGCGGACCATCTCGGCGTGACGCTCGTCTCCATGGACGAGCTTTTCAGGAAGAGCGACTTCATCACCATCCATATCCCGCTCGGCAACGAGACCCGGAATATCATCAACTCCGAGGCGTTCGGGAAGATGAAAAAGGGCGTCAGGATAATAAACTGCGCAAGGGGCGGCATCGTGAACGAGTCCGACCTCGCCGCGGCCATAAAGGCGAAGATAGTGTCCGGGGCCGCGCTCGACGTCTTCGAAAAGGAGCCCCCGGCCCCCGAAAACCCGCTCCTCGGGCTCGACGAAGTCATATTGACCCCTCACCTCGGCGCGTCCACGCGCGAGGCGCAGGAGAACGTGGCCGTGGCCATAGCGGAGCAGATATCCGAGTACCTCGTGAACGGCACTATTCGCAACGCCGTGAACGTGCCGTCCATACCCGCCGAGCTTCTCGCGAGCCTCGGCCCCTACATAAGCCTCGGCGAGAAGCTCGGGAGCTTCCAGGGCCAGCTGCTCGATGGCCGTATGGAGGAGATAACGGTCGAGTACAGCGGGGACGCCGTGAATTACGACGTGGCGCCCATAACGATAGCGTGCATAAAGGGGCTTCTCGACCAGGTGCTCGACCTGTACGTGAACTTCGTCAACGCGCCGCTGGTGGCGAGGGAAAGAGGCATAAAGGTCGTGGAGACGAAGAGTTCGAGGCCCACGGACTTCGCCAGCTCCGTAACCATAAGGGTAAAGACGGACAGGGGGGAGAACGTCGTCGAGGGCGCGCTCTTCGGAAAGAAAGAGGCGCGGATAGTGAGGATCGACAGGTTCTTCCTCGACGCCATACCGGAGGGGCACCTCCTACTTCTGCATAACGAAGACAAGCCGGGCGTCATAGGGAACGTCGGGACGCTTCTCGCCGACAACAGGGTGAATATAGCGAGGCTCCATCTTGGAAGGCAAACCGTCGGAGGCGAGGCTGTATCCGTCTGGAACATCGACACCGCCCTTTCAAAGGGCCTGCTCGACAAGGTCTCGAAGCTCGCGCACATAATCTCGGCGAGGGCCATCGACCTTTGACGTTTCACCGCTGATTTCACCGGCCTTTGCGGCGAGGCGCGCCTTGCGGCCGCCTCGCCGCAAGCGGGATTTTTTTCGCCTCCTACGCGCCATGCGGCCTGCGGAGGTTGCAATGCCATGGCGCGGGAGCGAAGCCGGAATCGCTTGCCGGACGCTCCGGCGCTTTTCGTTCGGCAAGACGGCACAGAGCTTATCCAATGATCAATCGGCCCACCATATCGCTTCCTCAGGGCGTAAGAGACATACTTCCTGAAGAGTCGCTGAGGATCGGAAAAGTAGAGTCCGGGATACTCTCGGTATTCGAAAGACACGGGTTTAGGAAGATAATAACCCCCCTTCTCGAATACGTTGACGTCCTTTCCCTCGGCATGGGCGAAAGCCTCAAAGAGAGGGTCCTCAAATTCATAGACCCGTCCACCGGACGGGTGGTCGCCATAAGGCCGGACATCACCCCGCAGATAGCGCGGGTCGTGGCCGGAAGGATGAGGGATTATCCCCTTCCCCTCAAGCTCAGCTATAACGAGAACGTCCTCAGGTATCAGGAGCCGCGTGACGGGAAAAGCAGGGAGGTGCTCCAGATAGGAGCCGAGTACATCTCGGCGGGCGCCGAGCCGGGCATCGACGCCGAGATGATAATAATGTCCATGGAGGCGCTCAGCGAGGCCGGCCTCACGAACTTCAAGATAGACGTCGGCGACGTTGGGTTCCTGAGGGCCATACTCGAGCCGCTCGACATAGACGGCGCGGAAAGAAGGCTTTTGAAGGACGCGATAGCGATAAAGGACACATCGGGCCTCGAAGGGATACTCGAAGGCCTCGGCAGGAAGGTAAGCGTTGACGAAAGGGAGCTCCTTCTGAGCCTGACTGCCTTCTACGGCGAGGAGGAGGTCATTAAAAAAGCCTCCGCGCTCGTAAAGGGCGAAGGGGCGCTCAAGGCCCTGCAAAACCTCGGCAAGGTCATGGACAGGGTCATCGAGGCCGGGTGGAGGGACAGCGTGACCGTGGACCTCGGCGAGGTTCGGGGCTTCGATTATTATACAGGCATTATCTTCGAGGGGTTCGCGTCGGGCATCGGCAAGCCCATACTCGGCGGCGGGAGGTACGATACCCTCCTCGAGAGGTACGGATACCCATGCGCCGCAACAGGCTTCGCCTTCGACGTGGAAAATATCGTCGCGGCCCTCGAGAGGAGATCATGACGGGCTGGAGTAGGCCGGGGTTAAGGGCGGGCCGGTTCCCACACACGACGAGCCGCGGTGCGTCAGGGCCTCTATAAAAAAGTCGCGCCGGACCTCCTTGGGGTCGGCGCTAAAAAGATTAAAATCAACCGCAGGGATCATGAAATGGCTAAAAACGTGGTGATAGTCGGCGCCCAGTGGGGCGACGAAGGAAAAGGCAAGATAGTAGACATACTCGCCGAAAAGGCCGACGTGGTCGTCCGATTTCAGGGGGGGAACAACGCCGGCCACACGGTCATCGTGGGGGGAGAGAAGTTCGTCTTTCACCTCGTGCCGTCCGGGGCGCTCCATGCCGGCAAGACCTGCGTCATAGGGGACGGCGTCGTGGTCGACCCGGAGGTGCTTATCGGCGAGATCGAGGTGCTCAGGGAAAAGGGGCTTTTCCGACCCGAAGCGCTTCTCGTGAGCAAGGACGCGCACCTCATAATGCCGTACCACAGGAAGCTCGACGTGGCGAGGGAGAAGCTGCGCGGCTGCAAGAGGATAGGC
>JAKAIQ010000206.1 GCA_021825035.1 Deltaproteobacteria bacterium
AAAATGATCGTAAAAAACCAGAAAGCGGATAGATACAGAATAAAAAAAAGAACTATCGGAATGATTAAAACAGCCGTCAGGACCCTTTTCAGATAACCTCTCCCTTAAAGTGGCGTTCCAGACCAACTAAAGAAAAACTTTTCCAAACTTTGCTCCGCCTTTGCCGCAGGGCTCTTCTTTCACGGTGCCGAATCTGCGCTCCCTGCCCTGGTAATCCACTATGGCGTCGATGAGGTGACGCCTCGTAAAGTCAGGCCACAGGACATCAGTAATATATATCTCGGTATATGCCATCTGCCATAGGAGAAAATTGCTTATTCTCTTTTCTCCGCTCGTCCGTATAAGAAGGTCCGGGTCAGGTATTCCTGCCGTGTAAAGTGAGTCCCGGAACATCTCCTCGGTTATATCATCCGGGTTTATCATTCCTTCAACAGCTTTCTTCGCCAGCGACCTTGCGGCCATCGTTATTTCCTCGCGCCCGCTGTAACTCAACGCCAGGTTAAGAAGCATGCCATAGTTGGAGGAGGTCAGCCGCTCCAAGTCATCCGTTACTTTTTTTACCCTTTCCGGCAGATCGGAGATATTCCCGATAGCCTTGAAACGGATGTTGTGCTCAACAAGGGTATCAGCCTCACTCCTTAGATGATTCTCCAGTATCTTCATCAGCATCTGCACTTCACGCGCGGGGCGGTTCCAGTTCTCTTTTGAAAACGTATATAGAGTCAGATTCTCAATGCCGATTTCTGCGCAAAATTTCACGATGTCTCTCGCGGCTTCAACTCCCTTGCGATGGCCTTTAATCCTGTTAAGTAATCGTTGCCTTGCCCATCGGCCATTGCCGTCCATGATGATGGCTATGTGTCTGGGCAATTTATTTTTTGTAAAGCTATTCATTATTTAACCGCCCTGCATCATGCATATGCACGGCACCTATGTATTCCTCCAAACGATGAAATATTTATCACAAATGCCGAAAAATCACAAGATAAAATAAGCCAGGATCCTTCTGAACCCTGGCTTTTCAAACGTTCATTTCGACATGTCCGATGGCATTGGAACAAGACCGGCGCTTCAAAAGGAGCTGACCTCAGACTTCCATTATCTCAGCCTCTTTTTGAGCCACAATCTCTTCTACTTTCAAGGTCTCTCTGTCGGTAAAATCCTGCACGTCCTGCTGGCATTTTTTTAGCTCGTCCTGGGATAGTTTTTTATCCTTCTCCAGTTTTTTCAAGGATTCGTTGGCATCCCTCCGTATGTTCCTTATGGAGACCTTGCATTCCTCCGCAAATCTTCTGGCAATCTTTGCCAGTTCTTTTCTCCTCTGCTCAGTCAATTGCGGCAGCACTATGCGGACGACCTTCCCATCGCTCGAAGGCGTAAGGCCGAGGTCGGACGCCATTATGGCTTTTTCGATGGCATGAATCTGCGAAGTATCCCACGGCTGTATCGTAATGCTCCTTATTTCAGGCACGGAGAGCGACGCGATCTGCTTAAGAGGAGTCAATGTGCCGTAATAATCTATTTTTATGCCGTCAAGCAACCCTATGGAGGCCCGACCTGTCCGCAAGCCGGCCAGTTCGATCCCTAAGGACTCGATGGATTTTCCCATTCTCTTTTTCATGTCGGAAAATATCTCTTCTTTCATAGAGTCCTTCCTTAAATTTCAGATATTGAACGGAATCGGAAAAAATCCGGCATTGGCGGAGATGCGGCAACCTGAACAAAGACTCATCCATTTACCGCGAACCCGATTCAGGCCGACGGAACCGGCTGCTCCTATGACGAAACAAGAGTACCGACGTTCTCGCCCCTGACTATCTTCAGGAGATTGCCGGTTTCCTTGATATTGAAAACAACGATCGGCAGGTTGTTGTCCATACACAGAGAGATAGCGGTCGTATCCATGACCTTGAGACCTGCCTTCAAGACATCGATATATTTGAGGTTGTCGTACTTGACGGCCCCTCCTTCCTTCATGGGGTCCCTGTCATACACTCCGTCAACTTTCGTGCCTTTCAAAATCACATCCGCATGTATTTCCATAGCCCTTAAAGACGCTGCGGTATCCGTGGTAAAGTAAGGATTCCCGGTCCCGGCCGCAAATATGACGACCCTTCCCTTTTCAAGATGCCTCACGGCCTTTCTTCTGATGTAAGATTCCGCCAGTTCCTTCATCTCTATGGCGGACTGAACCCTTGTAAACACGTTTTTTTTCTCAAGAGCGTCCTGGAATATGAGGGAATTTATCACTGTGGCGAGCATCCCGACATAATCCGCCGCCGCCCTGTCCATGCCTCTTGCGCTCGCTGAAACACCCCTGAATATATTGCCCCCGCCTATGACGATGGCAGTCTGAACCCCCAGGCTGTGAACTTCTCGTATCTCAGAGGCGATGGATTTAACGACATCCGTATCGATGCCGTAGTCCTTGTCTCCCATGAGCGCCTCACCGGAGAGTTTCAAAAGGATGCGTTTGTATTTCGTCTCTACCATGGCCGATGTGTGAGGCATTGCGGACTTGTTTAACTTTAAGGATTAGTTCCCTACAGCCGGCAGCTCGGCTTCCGTACGGATAGATCTTCTATAAAGCGGGCCGCCGCAATAAGAGTCGTTGCTGCACAATCAATGAACTGCAAAGGCGAGATTTCAGTTCTACGGTGAAAAAAAAAGGGGGAATCGATCGACCCCCCACCTTCTAACCTTGCGCTGCCGCCACTTCGCCGGCGAAGTCGGCAGATTTTTTCTCGATGCCTTCGCCTACCTTGTACCTTACAAAACGCCTGACGTTGATATTTTCTCCAAGCCTTGCGACCGCATCGAGCACGAGCTTTTCGATTGTCGTATCCTGATTCTTGACAAAAGGCTGTTCAAGGAGGCAAACATCCTTATAGAATTTCTCCAACTTGCCTTCCGCAATCTTGGATATCACGTTCTGAGGTTTTCCGGATTCCTTCGCCTGCGACATGTATATCTGTCTTTCTTTTTCTACGACGTCGGGAGGAACCTCATTTCTGCGCACGTACTGCGGATTCATTGCCGCTATGTGCATGGCGATGTCTTTAACAAGTGCGGCGAATTCCTCGTTCTTGGCGACAAAATCGGTCTCGCAGTTAACCTCGACGAGCACCCCAACCTTGCCGCCGCCGTGTATGTACGACAATACGAGCCCTTCGCAAGCGACCCTTCCTGTTTTTTTCTGAGCCGCGGCGAGCCCCTTTTCTCTCAGGTAATTAACGGCTCCTTCCATATCCCCTTTCGACTCGGCCAGGGCCTTTTTGCAATCCATTATGCCGGCCCCAGTCCTCTCCCTGAGTTCTTTCACGCTAACCGCGGAAATCTCCATTATTCGAAACTCCTCGCCATGTTTTAGAATTGATTTACTGAACTTCCGACAGTACGGGGCGCCGGTTTCATTTGACCGGCGCGGCTCTAACGGTTCCTTACTTAGCCTTCTGTGGGGCCTGCGGTCTCGGCCAGCGGAGCCGCACCCGCCGCGGCTATGACAGGGGCTTCCTTTTCCCTCTTGTCAGCCGCCGCCTGGAGGCTCTCGTTATAGATGGCCCTGCCTTCCAGGCAGGCTTCCGCCACAGCTGAAGCGAAAAGTTTTATAGCCCTTATTGCGTCGTCATTTCCCGGAATTATAAAATCGATTTCATCCGGATCGCAATTCGTATCGACAATGGCAATGACTTTTGTGCCCAGTCTTCTGGCCTCTTTTATCGCTATGGCTTCCTTCTTGGAATCAATGACAAATATTGCCGAAGGTAATGCGTTCAACTCACGCACACCTCCAAGGTACTTTTCAAGACGTTCCCTCTCGCGTTGCAACATGAGCGTCTCTTTCTTGGTGGCGGAAGCGAAATTGGGATTGTTCTCCATGTTGTCGAGCTCTTTAAGCCTGTTGATGCTCTTTTTTATCGTGGCAAAATTGGTAAGGAAGCCGCCTATCCACCTGTTGTTGATGTAACCCATGCCGCATCTTTTGGCTTCTTCCTCGAT
>JAKAIQ010000207.1 GCA_021825035.1 Deltaproteobacteria bacterium
AGCAGCTGCCACGGGAACTGGAAGGCGAGGACGCTATCCCGCATCATGTATCCGAAAAACGAAGCCGCCCCGACGCCAAGGCCGTAGCCGATCGAGCCGACCAGCATGGCCTGCAGAAGTATCATCTTGAGGAGCTGCCCGTTCGTGGTTCCCATGGCCTTCAGCACCCCGAACTGCTTCAAATTATCGAGGGTGAAATTATAGAAGGTCTGCCCGGCTATGGCCGCGCCTATTATGAAGCCGAGGATGACCGCCGTGCCGAAGTTTATAGGTATGCCGGTGTATTTCATGTAATACCTTATGGTAACGTTCTTGAACTGGTCCCTGGTGTAAGCGGCAAGCCCCGTCCTTTTCGCTATACGCGCCGTAAGGACGTTGAGGTCCACGCCTGGCTTTGCCTTTACGAGGATGAACGAAAGAAGTTTTCTCTGCTGCGGGGCGTACGTTACGGCCCTCGAATAAGTCGTGTATACAACAGGCTGGGACTGGAATGTCCGCGTTGTCTTCGCTATGCCAACCACCACCGCCCTGTTATCGTTGAGCTCGATGGTGTCGCCGACCTTAAGCGGTATGCGCTTTCCGTTGGGGAGAAACCTCGCAAGTTTCGTGGTTGCCCCCTCGACGTCCACTATGACCGCGTCGCTCTTCCTGAGGTCTTCGAGCTTGCCATCGAGCATCGTGGGTGGGCCGCCAACGAGGGTTGCGTCGTCGAGGCCGATTACGTTGCAGGTCTGGAAGTTGCCGTTTTCGAGGCGCGCCGCGATGAGGCCCTTGTAAAGGGGCGTAGCCCAATCGACACCCTTGACGCCGCGTACGCGCAGAAGCTCGGTGTCCTGTATAGGCTTGATGTCATCTATGAATTGAACCTTCGGATCCATGACCCAGATGTCCGGCTGGCTAAGGTCGGTAAGGAAGCTGAACGTGCGGGCCATCAGGCCGACGAATATGGCCGGTTGCTGCGTCATTATGAACGATGCGAAGGTAAGACCCATGACGATACCCAGATACTTGCTCTTGTCACCCATGAGCATCTTGACGGCCGTGTAGTACATTACGCTATCTCCTTTTTCTTCGCGCCATGAGCCTGATGGCGGCAAGGGAGAAGTCGGTTATATGCCCGGCGGTCCGCGTTATCCAGGAGTCGTCATATTTTATTGACGGGTTAATGACGATTATCACCGGTTTTGCGTGGCTGTAGAATACGCACTGGCCTATTATGCTGAAGACGCATCGCTCGATCTCTTCGTCCGAGAACCCCTCTCCGAGTATTTCGGTTACTATTCCGGTAAGGATTTTTTTTCGCGGACGTATGGCCCTTTCGACTATCCGGGTAAGCACGCCCGTGGGGTCGATCATCTCCCTGGCCATGAGCTTCCCGTGCCACGCGGCCTGCCCGCATCCGAGACATCCGCGCATGAAGTTGGTGATGAACTCTTCGAGCCTTTTTTCGGGAGGACCGATGCCTGCGGTATCGAAAGGATATTTTTCGGCAGCCGTCCGGAAGGCGTGCTCCAGGACCTGCGCGTAGAGTTCTTCCTTGCCGCCGAAATGGTAGTTTATGGAGGCTACGTTGACGTTTGCCCTGCGACAGATCTCTCTGACGGTTGCGGCCCTGAAGCCGTATTCAGCGAAGACTTCGCCGGCCGTGTAAAGCAGGCTTTTGCAGGTATCTTCGCTTAGGGGCTTGAGGCCTAATTGTATTTCGATGGCCATAAAAATCCTTTTTTCATAACAAAATATAAATTTCAAACAAGAGTATCAAACGCATGTTTGAATGTCAAGGATATTTTTTTACGGCGAGAGGATGTGTATTTGTTTCCGGTATTATTGTAAAACTTTAGATAACCTGCCAGAAACCCCTGGCCTTCAGGCCGGGGAGAGGTTCATAAAAGGCATGGTATGACCGGCCTAAAACGGCGCGGGGAAGGGATAATAACGCTTGACTTGAAATTACAAGAAATATTATTATATGCGCTTAAATTGCTATATTTTCGCGCGATTGAAGCGCGGAAAAGGTTTCAGCGTCAAATATTCCCAGGTAGCTCAGCCGGCAGAGCAGGTGGCTGTTAACCACCGGGTCGGGGGTTCGAATCCCTCCCTGGGAGCCAGATATCCCTGTTTTCGAACCTCTTGGGGTTCGGTAAACAATACCATATCTCTATAGTCCTTCTATCGTGGACGAGCGCCTTCTTGACCAGGCGTTTGAGAAGGTGTTTTTTTTGCGGGTTGGTACCGGAGGCCATGACCTCCTCGAAGTCGTCTACAATAGCACCAAGCATGGCCTTGTCTATCTCCGGGATGCTGAGTCTCTCTCTCCTAACCTCAAGCTCCTTCCTCTCGCCTTCCAGCTCCGTCATGCGGGCGTTCAGGTCCTCTATCTTTTCGTTGCAGAGCGCTGGCTTCATTGTCCCTGCCTCGAATGCCTCGAAGTAGCGGTTTAGGCTGCCTCTTGTCATGGCCATCATGCCTTCGATCTTGAGTATCTCTTTGTCGATGTCCGGCTTTTCGGCGCTGAGCCGCCTGTTCGCTTCATCCCTTATCCTCGCCATGAACTGCTCGTCCCGGAGCATGCCCTTGATGTCCTGGATGACGGCGGCCTCAAAGATATCGGCCCTCATGTAGCCTTGCTCGCACTCGTGTTGTGTGTACCTCTTTGAGCAGACGTAGTAAGGGATATGCTTTCCGTTCTTGCATCCTCCGCCTCCGAACATGTGTGAGCCGCAGAGGCCGCACTTCATGGTGCCTGAAAGGAGGCGCTCGTCGCCGTTATGGAGTTGTCGGCCCTTGAGGTCCTCGTTTCTCTCGTCGAGCACTTCCTCCACCTTCCCGAAGAGGGTCCCGGATATCAGGGGCTCGTGGCTTCCCTCGTAGAGGACCTCGCGCCACCGGAGCTTCCCGATATAGACCGGGTTCTTGAGAATACGAAGTATCACCTTCTTGTCCCACTTCTTGCCGGAGCGATTGCGGTGGCCCATATCGTTAAGCCTGTTGCAGATGGTAAAGGCGCCCTCCCTTCCGAAGGCATACATCTTGAACATCTTCTTTATGATTACCGCCTCCTCCTCGTTTATGACGAGGCCCTTCTCCGGGTCGAGCGCGTAGCCGTACGGGACATATCCCCCGACGAACCTGCCGCTCTTGGCCTTCTTTTCCATGCCGACCTTGGTTCTCTCGACGATGGTGGCGTGCTCGAACTCGGCGAAGACCCCGAGCATCTGGAGCATCATCTTCCCGGCGGCATTGGCTGTGTCGAAGGGCTCGGTTATGCTCTTCAGAACCACGCAATTCTTGGTGAGTTCGTCCACCATCTGGGCGAGCTCGCGGACTTTCCTGGAGAGACGGTCCACACGGAAGACAAGGAGGGTGTCGAAGGACTTCGATTCCGCATCGAAGAGCATCTCCTCAAGACCCGGACGGTTCATGTGCGTGCCGGATTCGGTATCGCGATAGACCTTGTAGAGTTGCCAATCGTCTCCGTGCTGGGCCTTGCAGAAGGCATCGAGCCTCTCATGCTGCGCGCCGAGGGAGTACTTCTGGTGGTCTTCGTCCGTAGAGATTCTGGTGTAAAAGGCGACTCTTGGCTTATGTATCTTGGCGTTTTTGTTCATAAAATCTCCAAACACACCCTAAAGCAGGTGTGATTATTAGTCAAGCTGATATCGCTGACATAGTATAAAGGCCCCTTTCTTGCCAAAAAAGGGACAAAAATACCGCACAAAAAAACAAAAATCCCATTGACATTAACTCTTGCTTGCAGTAAAAAAGCTTTTAATAGTGTCCTGAGTTGAAGGGGGAACCTGGACGTTAAAAAAGTAAAACCTTCGCCCAGGGGGGAATTCTGTCCCTTGGCGAAGGTTTTTTATTTTCTGGACAGATAATGGGCTCGGTCGTGTCATAAGAACTATTGCCTCTATAGGGAATGCGCGACCGGACGTAAG
>JAKAIQ010000208.1 GCA_021825035.1 Deltaproteobacteria bacterium
GCTCTTCGGGAGTTTGCCATCCGAGGGCCGCCTTATTTCGCCGCCCGTCGGGCCTGAGGATGACGCTAAACGCTCGAACTGCATGCCGCTTATGACGTCTTTAATGCGTCCGTAGCCGTACTCGCCGAACCGCTCGTTCGGCATGTTCTGGTAGCCGGTGGCGACTATTATCGCGCCGACCTCCTCGGTCACGATTTTATCCTGCTGCTTGAAGTCTATGCACTTCGGGCCGCATACTATCGCGCACGCGCCGCACTTGTCCTTCTGGATCTTCGGGCAGTTGGGCGCGTCTATCACGGGGACATTTGGCACAGACTGCGGGAAGGGCGTGTAGATTATCTTTCTCTTGGTGAGCCCGACCTCGAACTGGGATTCGGCCTTGAACGGGCACTTCTCTATGCACTCGCCACAGCCCGTGCAGAGGTCCTCGTCCACGTAGCGGGCCTTCTTCCTTATCTGGACAGTGAAGTTCCCGATGTAGCCGTCTACCTTCTCGACCTCGGAGTAGGTGTAGAGCTTTATCTTTTCATTCAGCTCCGCCTCGACCATCTTGGGTGTAAGGATGCACTGGGAGCAGTCCATCGTGGGGAAGGTCTCGGATAGGCGTGCCATATTGCCGCCGATGGACGGCTCCCTCTCGACGAGTATGACTTCCCTCCCGCCCTCGGCTATGTCGAGGGCCGCCTGTATGCCCGCTATGCCGCCGCCTATGACGAGCGCTTTTTTCTTTACGGGTATTTTTATCTTCGTAAGCGGCTTATTTCTCTTGAGCCGCTCTATGACCATCCTCGTCAGGTCGGTGGACTTAATCGTGCCGGTCTTTCTGGTCTTGTCGTGATGCACCCATGAGCACTGCTCGCGGATGTTCGTTATCTCGCACCTGTAAGGGTTGAGGCCAGCGGCCTCAGAGGCTTTTCTAAAGGTCTTCTCGTGCATATGTGGCGAGCACGCGGAGATGATTACGCCGTCGAGCTTGTTGTCCTGGATGGCCTTCTTGAGCATCTCCTGGCCCGGCGACGAGCACATGAACTTGTAGTCAGTCGTGTAGACCACCCCGGGGAGCTTGCTCATATCCTCGGCGACCTTCTTTGTATCGACGGTAGCCGCTATGTTATTGCCGCACTGGCAGACAAAGACACCTATTCTCGGCATAAGACCTCTTTAACTTGAAAAAACTTTTCCATGTTTTCCCCCTTTTCCAAAGGGGGACTGAGGGGGATTATTAATAATCTCCCCTGCCCCTCTTTAAGAAAGAGGGGTAAAAATCGGATTGCTTCGCTTCTCTCGCGATGACAGCAAAATACTTAATCTTCCCCCGGCACGATCCCTTTTTTGTGGAGGAGCGGCATTATCGAATACTCGTTCTTCTCGAACCCAAGCGTATTTATATCGGCGCCGAGGGCGAGGCCCAATACCTGCGTGAAGTACACTACGGGCACGCCGGTATAGCCCGGCCTTTCTTCTATCAATTTCTTCTGGCTCTTTTCGAGGTTGTACTGGCAGAGCGGGCAGGTCGTGACTATGAGCTCCGCGCCGTTCCCCACAGCCGAGCTCATGACGTTGCCCGAGAGCTTCTCGACGACGCCGGTATTATTCATCGCGAGGTGCGCCCCGCAACACTCAATCTTATTCGGGAAGTCAACCGGAGTCGCCCCCAATGCCGATAGCATGTCCTCGAATATTACGGGCTTCTCGGCGTTGTCTATGCCGATGTCCTCGAAGGGCCGAAGGAGCATGCACCCGTAGTAGGTAGCGGCCTTTATCCCCTTAAGCGGCCTCTTTACCGCCTCTTTAAGCTTCGCGAAGCCTATTTTATCGCGGAGCACTTCGAGGTAGTGGAGGATATTCAAGCTCCCGTCGTACTCCGAATCTATGAAGCCGTTTATGACGCCCCGCTTCTCCTTATTGTCCTTTATGACCTTATTAGTCCTCTTGAGGACGTTGTAGCAGACCGAGCAAAGGGTCGTTACCGTGTCGCCTTCCTTGCGTGCGTTGGACAGGACCTTTGCCGGAGCGCTAAGGGCGATGAGGTTATCGGGGGTAAGGGGAAAGGTCGCCCCGCAGCAGTTCCACTGCTTAAGCTCCGACATCTCGAAGCCGACCGTCAGGGCGGCGTCTCTGGCCGTGGCGTCGAAGCCTTTTGCTACGGTATTTAAAGTGCAGCCGGGGTAATACGGGATCTTCATCGTCATTGGCGTATATTAACGGTTATGGTTTAAGAGTTTTTTAACTGACAAACTTCCTGAAGCCGCAGACTATGGCCTGCTGCGGCGCGTTCTTCAAGAACGGGAACGGGACGTCCTTTATCTTCTCGTGGTCCGTGCCCTTCCTGAGTGTTATCTGCCTTGTCGCCTCCAAGACCGCTGCGACGCTCACCCCTTGCGGGCACCTTGAGTAGCACTGAAGGCACCCGACGCAAGTCCACATCGAGTTCGCGTTCATCACCTCGTCTACCCTGCCGAGTTGTAAAAACCTCATCACCTGGCTCGGCGGTATCTCCATGGCGAACGACACGGGGCATCCGGCCGAGCATTTGCCGCACTGGTAGCACCGCCTCAAATCCTCGCCGCTGACTCTTTCGATGAGCTGGATCCTCGGGTTTTCGATGTCTTCTTTAGCGAGCTTAATCTTCAACTGAGCCTGTCCTCCTCCACTTTTCGACCCCCTGGGCAAAGAGGTCGCCGCCGAAGGCGTCGTTTACGACTATGGCCGGGAAGTCCTCTACCTCGAGCCTCCTTATGGCCTCTGGCCCGAGGTCGTCATATGCTATGACCTCGGCCTTCTTTATGGTGCGGGCTATGAGCGCGGCCGCGCCGCCCACGGCCCCAAGGTATACGGCCTTGTGCTTTTTCATGGCGTCCAGAACGTCCTTGCCGCGAAGGCCCTTGCCTATCGTGCCCTTGAGCCCGAGCTCGAGGAGCTTCGGCGTGTAGGCGTCCATCCTCCCGCTCGTCGTAGGCCCTGCCGAGCCTATGACCGCGCCTGGCTTCGGCGGGGTCGGGCCGACGTAGTAAATGAGCTGGCCCTTTACGTCGAACGGAAGGGGCTTACCGGCGTTTACGATCTCGATAAGCCTCTTGTGCGCCGCGTCGCGGGCCGTGTAAAGGACGCCGGTTATCAATACCTTGTCCCCGGCCCTGAGCCTTAAAACGTCCTCGTCGGTAAGGGGTGTGGTTATTTTAACCTGCTGGGACATCTTTTTTGCCTTCTGCTTTTCAAGATCAAGACCCGCGAACCAGACCATCTAAATCCATTCAACCCTTCGTATTTTTTAACACCCTTCTTTAAGCTCCCCTTTAGAAAAGTGGGATGAAAAACCATAACCTGCTTATCTTTCCCGGCCACGGCCACGGTATTAAATGACCGCTTCCTTGTGCCTGTCAGCGTGGCACTGGATGTTTACGGCTACCGGCAGGGACGCTATGTGGCACGGATGCGTCTCCACATGCACGGCAAGGGCCGTAACCGTCCCGCCGAAGCCCATGGGGCCTATTCCAAGCCTGTTTATCTCCGCAAGAAGCTCGGATTCGAGCTTGGCGACGTCCGCGTCGTCGTTTGAAGCCCCGACCTTCCTTAAGAGGGCCTTTTTCGACAGTATGGCGGACTTCTCGAAGTCGCCCCCGATGCCGACTCCCACGACTATCGGCGGGCAGGGGTTGCCTCCGGCCTCTCTTATCGATTCGACTACGAACTTCTTAACTCCCTCGACGCCTTCCGCGGGCTTGAGCATCTTGAGCCTGCTCATGTTCTCGCTTCCCGCGCCCTTCGGGGCTATCTTTATCTTTAATCTGTCGCCTTCGGTTATCCTCGTGTGGATTATGGCCGGGGTGTTGTCCCCTGTATTCGTCCTCTTAAGCGGGTGGCAGACGGATTTCCTTAAATAC
>JAKAIQ010000209.1 GCA_021825035.1 Deltaproteobacteria bacterium
GCGTCCGGGCGCATTCGTGGCAGTTGTAGATGGTCTTTAGATACTTCTTCTCAAGAAGGGGCGGGATGAGGTCGTAGAACTTCTTTTCGAAGGGGCTCCTTCTCCTGTAGAATTCGTACAGCCCGCTGTCCCCTTTCGATGAGTTGCAGCTTCGGCATGCCCATATCTGGTTATGGATGCCCTGGATCCTGTCGCATGTTTCGCACCCCGGCTTGATCCTGATTGAGCTCGGGACTATGTGTTCCCTGTGGAGGTCGCCTTCTGAGCCGCAGTAGATGCACTTTTTCTCCGATTCGACGAGCTGCCAGTCCTCGCGGGTAATCTCAGACCATGATTTTACGCCGGATTTCAACTCACCAAAGGTCTTCTTGATAAAGCCGTAGTTGCGCCTCTTCGCCTCCATGCCGTCAGGCGACTCAAAGGCCCTCCTGGCGATTATCTTCGCGTATTGATAGAAAATCAGGTCCCGTATGGTCTCAACGTCCCTATCAGGCATGAGTATCCCCGTGAGCTATTACAAGCTTAGAAAGGCATTGCGTTTTTAAATGTGCAAAAATAGCCCTTATCTTTTTCGGTAGCATGCCTTCCGACTATTCGAGGAACCTCCTCGCATGCTCTGCCATATCCCTTACCTCTTACCTTCATGGAATGGATATTATAATATCCATAAGAGCAAGTTTACTATCTGGTTTATGCGCGCAGTTAGACCTTCTCCAAAATGCGCATTTATCGTTTCCTCTTGCCTGTCAAAAGAAAGATTTCCTTTTACAGTGAATATGCATAGCGAGCGAATAGAAATTGTTCCCTCTCATGTCGAAGATTCCCCGCGGATTACGCGGGGAATCTACAATTTCTTAAGAGAGGATCATGCTACGCGAGCCTTAGGACGACGCAATTTTTCAGGCTCGATACTGATTTTCAAGCCAGCCACGTGAAGCAAATTGAGAACGCTTTCAAGTCCAGGATTGCCTTTTTTGGAAAGCATCCGGTAAAGGCTTTCCCGATTCATATGCGCTTTTTTAGCGATCGCGGACATTCCGCCGTGCGCCTGAGCCACATTCCTCATTGCCAGAAGAAATACTTCCTTATTTCCATCCTCAATAGCCGCGTTGAGATATGCAGCGGCTTCAAGTGGGTCTTTTAACGCCTCGATCAGGTCTTCCTGATAACTTGTGATTTTTTTTGTCATCGATTCCTCTCTTTATGGTCTGTCCAAAAATATTTTGCCTGCTGGATATCCTTTTCCTGGGTTGATTTATCACCGCCAAGGAGTAGCAATATAACCGTCTTTCCATTCAGCGCGTAGTAAACCCTGTACCCAGGGCCGTAATCAATCTTTAGTTCATATACGCCTTCACCAACATGGCGGTTCCTGCCTAAATTGCCGAGGCTCACCCTATCCAATCTTACGCGAATCTTTGCCCTTGTAACACGGTCCAATCCGTCCATCCATTCCTTGAACGGCTTCTTGTTATTCGCTGTCAGGTAATACTCGATAGTATATGGATGGATTTCCATTAATTTAATCTTATTGTAGCCTATAGGCTACAATAAGTCAAGATTTTTTCAGTACTTCTCTACCAAAGACTTCTGACAATTTCTTTATACTCCTCTGTTTCGGATTGGTCTTCAGGGAAAATTTGCAACAGGTTATATTGAAAGTATCCAGATAACCCACTAATAATCAACCATCCAGTTATTACCCTCTTTATTACCCCTTTTTAAGGGTATTATCCTTTTTCCGCCATAAAGCGCCAGGTCCACGGCCGAGGCATTCAACCTTGCGCATCTTTTGAAGGTTCCTGAGCACACGCCGCACCATATCCCTGCTTGTGCCGGGGCAAGCGCGCTCAAGATCAGACAATGTAAATTCGCCTGGGAAAGCGTCAACAGCCGTTATAATCAATTCGGTCTTAGCCCCTCGCGGCCCTTTTATCTGTCCGACCCTATCCTCGAATTCACGATATGCTACTTTAAGAGTATAAAGAACATAGTTTATATAAGGCCAGGGGTCGTGTTTCCCTTCGTGCCAGCCTTGTGAGCTTTGCTCCAATGTCTCGTAATAACGGTCTTTGCTTTGCTCAATAATCCTCTCAATGCTGATATAGCGTCCGACTTCATACCCGAGATGATACAACTGAAGCAGCAGCAAAAGCCGGGAGACCCGCCCATTGCCGTCCCGGAAGGGATGAATGCAGAGAAAATCCAGGTTAAAGGCCGCGAGTAAAATGAGCGGATGTACCCATTTCTCCTTCAATCCATTTTCCCACATGCCCATTAAGTCTGCCATGAATGCCGGGGTTCTGGCAGCCGATACCGTTTTGAATCTCACACGTTCCCGGCCGTCAGGGTATCTCTCGATGATGTCTCCATCTTTTTCTTTATAATGCCCGGCATCCCATATCTCGCCCCGTGTCAACCTGTGCAGTTTAAGAATGGTCTCCCCGGAAACTGGCATTTTTACGCCCTGTTCGTGAATCAACTTGAGCGCATTTCTGTAGCCTCTTACCTCTTCCTCGTTTCGATCACGCAGATGCGGCTTGCCGAGAATGATAGGGCGTATGCGGGCCTCGTCAACGGTCACACCCTCGATGCGATTTGACGAAACAGCGCTTTCTATCAATGCATGCTCCTTCAAAACATTGAGTTTTTGAGGGGCCTGCTTTGTAAAAAGCTCCTGTTTGCCGTGCGCCTCACCTAAATCAGCCAAATACCATGATGTGCTCGCAGGTATTGTTTCCGGTTTATGTGAGAACTGACGAAGAGTCATCATAACTGACATACCTTATTAATAGAATTTAAGCATATAGCCTTATGCTTAACCGAACTTACAACACAAGGAAGACAAAAGGCCTTTTCTCAGTAATATTGCCTTATATATCCAAAAGCCTTATCAAACAGGTCTTGGTCTTGAACCTGGTATTTCATATAAATGACTTTGCGCAGGGCTTTTTGGACCTCACGTTCCCCAGCTTTAGTATTCTACCACCCTGGAAAGCGAACCAGCCTAACAATCTTTTGAACTTTCGTGTATAAGAAAATATCGCCCTTGAAATCCGGACAGACAAGAAGCTCTTCTCTATGGCGATCCAAAGCATTCGATATGTGCCATAGACTTCTTTGAACTGGCTTAAGACTACAGGAATCCAATTCTGTTTTTTTCGTTATAGTAAAAGACAATTAACAATATGCTCTGCTCTTTATGCACCATCATCTCGTCTCTGTGTAGTACGGAGACGGTATCGTTGGGTACGCGCGATAAATATGGCGGAAGACCTCGTCTGCCTTCGCGTTCACCTCATCTTCAGAATAACTGCTCACTGGTAACCCTGTTTCCTCTTGCCAAAGAAAATCACGGATCGCGATTCGTACCGCATCACGTGTAGATTCTTTGTCCCGCCAGTGGTCTATTCGTAGCTTCTCAGCCTTTAAGCGTGCAAGAAGTTCCACGGCAACAGCCTTGATTCGCTTGATGTCAGCGGCGTTCAAGTCTTGCTTCTTTAGAAGGTCAAAGATTGCCAGTGATTCTTCATCGAGACCCTCGCGAATAGTCCGGCTTTCTTCTTCATCGAGTTCGTTACAAAACCGAAGAAGGGCTTCGAAGGTTTTTTCGATGGTCACACGGTCCTTCTCCCGGTTATACTCTGCCACTATCTCTTCGTAATGCCTTTGGAAGTCCGTACGAAGCGGATTTTGCTCCAGAAGCCGCTGAAGTCTCCGTTCAATGGCCAGCTTGAGATTCTGGACGGTCGTGCGTTTGGCTGGACAGCGTTCAAATTCCCTGCGTAATCGTTCAAAATCAATCTTGCTGATATCGTAGGTTTCGGATTCTTCTCCACTTCTGTCAGGCCGTGTCGTTATGGCCTCA
>JAKAIQ010000210.1 GCA_021825035.1 Deltaproteobacteria bacterium
TCGGGCCGAAACCCTCAGGTTCGGAGCCAGGCTCATCATAAACGACAGGATCGACGTCGCGATCCTTTCAAAAGCCGATGGAGTCCACCTCGGCGCGGCCTCGGTCCGGCCGCCGGATGCGCGGCTGCTGCTCGGCAAAACCAGCATTATCGGGGCCTCTGCCCATAGCGTTCAGGAGGCCTTGCAGGCAGAGGCGGAAGGGGCGGACTTCATAACCTTCGGGCCTGTTTATTTTACCGGGTCCAAGGCGAGGTGGGGCAAACCGCTCGGCCTGGATGCCCTTAGAGAGGTTGCGGCAAGGGTAAAGATGCCGGTCTATGCCATCGGCGGCGTGAACAGTGAAAGAATAAACGAAGCGCTGAGTGCGGGCGCGGACGGGGTGGCCGTCATTTCAGCCGTCCTCGCGAGCGCCGACGTTTCCGGCAGCGCCCTGAAGCTTGTGAATGAACTGAAAGAGCGCAGAAATCATCAAAAGGAAGGTAAATCCTTATGACCCAGTTGGAATCGGCAAGAAACGGGATCATTACCAACGAAATGAAAAAGGCCGCGCTCCGGGAAGGCCTCGATCCGGAGCATATACGCAAGGGCATCGAGGAAGGCGTGATCGTCATTACCCGGAACAACCAACACGGCATAGACGGGATGGCGATAGGCAGGGGCCTGCGGACCAAGATAAACGCGAACATCGGCAGCTCGCAGGACCATGTAGACCCGCAAGAAGAGCTGTTGAAGCTCAGGGTGGCCGTCGAGGCGGGAGCCGACGCCGTCATGGACCTCTCTACCGGCGGCGACGTCGATGCCATACGGAAGATGATCATGAGGGAGTCGCCCGTTCCGATCGGCACGGTCCCCGTTTACCAGGCCGCCCTCGACTCGTCAAAGAAGAAAAAGTCCTTCGTCGAGCTGGAGGCCGAAGAGATATTCGAGGTCATAGAGAAGCAGGCCGAGGACGGGGTGGATTTCATAACCGTCCACTGCGGCGTCACGCGGAAATCCGTCGAGCGGATAAGGAATCAGGGCAGGATAATGGGCATAGTGAGCCGAGGCGGCGCCCTGACCGCCGAGTGGATGAAATGGCGGAAGAAGGAGAACCCGCTTTTCGAGGACTACCCAAGGCTTCTGAAGATAGCCAAAAAATACGACATGGTGCTCTCCCTCGGCGACGGCCTCAGGCCCGGCTGCCTTGCGGACGCGACGGACAGGGGCCAGGTCGAGGAGCTTGTGACCCTCGGCGAGCTCGCGAAACGCGCCTTCGACGAAGGGGTGCAGGTCATGATAGAGGGCCCCGGGCACGTGCCTCTCGACCAGATAGAGGCGAACATCGTCCTGCAGAAAAGGCTCTGCAACGGCGCGCCCTTCTACGTCCTCGGCCCGCTCGTGACGGACATAGCGCCGGGATACGACCACATCACCTCGGCCATCGGCGGCGCGATAGCCGCGGCAAGCGGGGCGGATTTTCTCTGCTACGTCACCCCCTCGGAGCACCTCAGGCTCCCGACGGTGGAGGACGTGAGGGACGGGGTCATAGCTTCAAAGATAGCGGCCCACGCAGGCGACATCGCCAAAAAGACCAGGGGCGCCATGGAGGCCGACATAAGGCTCGCGAAGGCGAGAAAGGCCATGAACTGGGAAGAGCAGATACGGCTCTCGATCGATCCGTCGCGGGCGCGTTCCATAAGGGAGTCGAACCCGCCGGAAGACGCGGACGTGTGCACCATGTGCGGAAGCCTCTGCGCCATAAAGATCACCCGCAAGTAGCGGGCCTTCGGGCCGGGCCTTGCGCGGCGTCCGTGAAGTTCGTGCGGGATGAGGCCTTCGCAGGGGTTCCGGTTTGCCGGATGGCAAGCCTGCCTTCAAATCGCCGCCGGTTCGGCGGCGGACAGAGCGAAAACCCGGATGGCCTTACCGGATTCCGGGATCGAAGAATTGCGTCCTGAACAACAAGGGTTCTTCATAGGTGAGTGGCGGGTTATGGCTGCGAAATGAACCTCCCCGGCGCGCTGGCGGGCAGCAAAAACCTCTATAGGGAAGTTGCGGCGCAAGCGGTCGGGAATTAACCCTGCAAAGGTCGAACGCGAAAGCCGTTCACGGCTGATGAAAGACGTCAAGCCTGCCCGATGCGCTCAGCGACCCTCACGCGGTTCTTTCCTTCGCCTTTGGCCCTGTAAAGGGCGTCGTCCGCGAGGTTCACGAGGTCGCCGGAGTTGACCACGCCCTTTCTCGGATAAGTCGCCACGCCGACGCTGGCGGTTATAATCTCGTTAAAAAGCCCGGCATAGGAACGGTTCTCTATCGCCTGCCTGAGCCTCTCGGCCTCGTCTGCGGCTCCCGGGGCCGCGGTGTGAGGGAGTATGACGGCGAACTCCTCTCCTCCGTAGCGCGCGACCATGTCGGTCTTTCTGACCCCGTTTTTTATCTCTGCGGCAAGCTCTTTCAGGACGAGATCGCCGGTTCTGTGGCCATAGGTGTCGTTAATGCGCTTGAAGTTGTCTATGTCGAGCAGGACGAGCGAAAACGGCATGCCGTACCTTGCCGACCTTTCAAACTCTTCCTCGAGCCTCGAATAGAAAAAGTTATGGTTATAGGTGTTCGTCAGCTGATCTTTGATGGCTATCTCGCGCAGGTAGTCCTTTTCCTTCATCACCTTCTCGAAGAGCCTGGCGTTCTTAAGGGCGTGATACGAAGAATTGGCTATTATCCTGCAGAAGTCTATCTCCTGGCAGGAGAAGCTCTCCCGTTCGTTCTTCCTTGATCTCAGGAAAAGCGTGCCCAGCACCTCGTCGTTCAAGATTATCGGAACTATGAGCGTGCTTACCCCCTTTAGCGGCATTATGTGCTCCCTCACGCCGGCCATGAGCGGATTATTCACTATATCGTCTATCACGAGGGGGGCCCTTGTCTCGATGACCTTTTTTATTTCAGGATATTTCGTGAGGTCGATCTTCAGCTCCCTCACGGCCGGGTCTTCGTGCGACGCGAGCACGTATCCCTCGTCTTCCTTCGTTATCAGGATTATGGAGCACCTGAGGGCGCGTGTGAACTCGGCGACCTTGGTCACGATGATGTTGAGTATCTCGGATGAATCGAGGGTGGCCGAAACCGCGTTAGTGATCTCAAGGATGGTTTCAAGGGCGCGTTTGTCGTCCTCGATCTGCCTGTAGAATCCGCTTATCCGGAGCTGCGCCCTCACCCGCGCTATGAGCTCGCCTTCCTCGAAAGGCTTTATTATGAAGTCGTCCGCGCCCGTCGATAAGGCCTTTATTATCGTATCCCTGTCTCCCTTTACGGATACGATAATGATGGACGGGCGGGCCGGGAGTTTCATCTCCCTTATGCTTTCGCAGACCCTTATGCCGTCGTCGCCCGGCATTACGAGGTCGAGGAGCACGGCCGAGGGTTTCCATTCCTCGACCTGCCTCAAACCATCCTGGCCGTCCGCCGAATGCCTCGCCTCGTATCCGTTTGCCCTGAGGATGTCCGTGAGCATGGCGCTCGTGGTCAGGTTGTCGTCGATGATAAGCACCCTTTCGACGCCCCGGGCAATCCGGTTCTCAACTTTTATCGGCATACTTTCTTCCCCGAACTTCGTAGGGCCTCCTTGAGCCTGCCCGCGCCGGTAAACGGCGGGCCGCTTTCCTTAAAATCCTTGACAAACAGGACTTCATTCTGTATTTTTAATGAGATCGAGAATACCGCAATGAACGGCGCGCATCGTGCAGGCTCCCACGGATTTTCGGCTGGAGCTGCCAAACATGAGGCGGCCGTAAAGGGTTCACGATGCGCGGCGACCCGCGAAACCGCTTAAAAAGTATTCGTGGAGCCGAGGCATTTCACGTGGCGCCTGTC
>JAKAIQ010000211.1 GCA_021825035.1 Deltaproteobacteria bacterium
GCCAAATATCATCGTTACGCCGCCGAACGATTCGGACAGCATCGTAAGGACGCCGGCAAAATTCCCGGCGCCCCATCTTTTCGCGGGACCGTAGCTCGCGGCCGGGGCTGCGCCGACAAGACACTCTCCGGCCAGACCGTTTTTCTTTATGAACTCATCGGCCCAGGCCGATTCGTCATCGCTCAAATAGATACGCGGGACGCAAGAAGAGGCAGACCCGCCGAGATTCTCCACGATGTTAAGATAGTAAAAAACCTGATGTTTTTTTTTAATTTCATCTGTCACCCGTATCGCCTTCGTAAGAAACCCCGACCTTAAATCCCTTGCGTATCCGGCCCTTTCCGGGATCCCCGCGGCAAACGAGACGAACGCGGCATCAAAGGCGTTTTGAAAAAGAACCGCGAGATCGAACCCGCGGTCTTTAAGCTCGCGGGCAAGTCTCAGCCTTCCCCCTATACCTTTATGCCTTCCGTTGCCATCATGCTCAATGATATCTTTGACGCATGGATTATTCTTAAAGACAGGGATGGAACGGCTCCTGGTCAGAACGGTTATCTCGGAAGAGGGAAACAGGGCTTTAAGGCTTTCCATGGCAGGCAGGCACATGACCGAATCGCCGATCCAGTTTGGCGCTCTTACGAGGATCTTCTTTATTTCCATCTTGAAAGCCATTCTGGAATCTTCCAAACAGGAAGCATTTTTTCTCGCTCGCTTTACCTGGCCGCAAGCGGCGTGGATTTCTCCGGCGATACGTTTTCCACAATCCATGGCAAGGAGGGTAACCTTAATTTTCCAATATATTCACGGCATTGTCAAATCAAAAGAGGTTCCATCGGCCGGCGAGGTTCAACCGGCCGGCGGCGTAACGCATTGAAGCGGCCAGCCGATGATATGCACCTGACAGGCCGCGCCCCGCGGCGCCGCAGCGGAGACATTCGCAATGGAACCAATGACACGGAATATCGGTGGGGCTTGAGTCATGAAAGGTCGAGCGGAAATTACACGCCCGGGCAAGCGGTTGAACCTATCAACTCTTGAATCTTCTTGAGGAGTTGTATCCGGCCTTCCCCTGTAAGAGAAGAGAAAAGCACGGGACTGTCCATGTGGACAGCCTTTTTTATAGAAGCGACCCTTGAAGAAAGCCTATTTTTGGAAAGCTTGTCTGTCTTCGTAAAAACGGTTATGGCCCGCACATCGAGACTCTCGACCCATCGGTAAAGATGGTCTTCGGACTCGCCGGGGTCCCTTCTCGGGTCAAGGATTATGAGAACTCCGCAGAGGCTTTCCCTTTCTTCGAGGTATTCCCCTATCATCCTCTCCCACGCCTTCTTTTCCTCGAAAGGAACGTTCGCATATCCAAAGCCCGGAAGATCTACCAGATAGAAACCGTTATTTATCCTGTAAAAATTTATCGTCCTGGTTTTACCCGGTTCACTGCTTGTCTTGGCGAGATGCCTCCTGTTTACGAGGGTATTTATCAGGGAAGATTTGCCGGCATTGCTCCGCCCTATCAACGCGACCTCCGGCAATCCATCCCCCGGGTACTGGGATCCCTTTACGGCGCTTATGACAAATTCAGCATTTGATATCTTCATGTCCTGCGATAGCCGGCCGGTCTGCGCGAAAGACGGGACGAATCATGGTTCCGGGTTATTGGTTTTATCGGTTTCCCGGGGAAATTCGGCTTTTGCTCCGAGCAAACCGGCATCGAGAATGGATTTTAGAAGTCTATTCGTCTTTTCCTGTTCCTCGATAGCTTTTTTCAAGAGGTCTTTCACGCCGAAAACAGAAAAAGGAAGGGCGATCCAGAGCGCGATAAGCACCGCTATGGATATTATGAAAAAAATGGCAAAAGCGCTTAGAACTATGAAAGAGGCGTCCATGATCGGCTCCAATACGGCGTACAGGTCGGCAGGTTGTCAGTAACCCTCCGCAGACGATATTCTATCCGCCACAATTTCCCACTTCAGTCTTTCCTGCCCTGCCGTAGTCATGTCTTTTACAGTAATCTCGCCATGCCTTAACTCGTCCGTGCCGAGGATGAGGGCATACCTTGCTCGAATCCTGTCAGCCCGCTTCATCCTGCTCTTCAACGACCCCTCCGAAAAATCCTCGACAATCCTGATCCCCTTTTTCCTCCACTCCCGTAAGAGTTCCACCCCTTTGAGTTCCGCCTCATCTCCCATGGCTATAAAAACGCTAAGAGGTCTTCTCTTTAAAAACCCGTTCTCTTTGAGAAGCAGCGCCACCCTCTCGATGCCCATTGCGAAGCCGAAGCAGGGGGTTTCCGGCCCTCCAAGGCCGCTTACAAGCCCGTCATATCTTCCACCAGCAGCCACCGCATTTTGAGCCCCTAACCCGGAGGCCGTAATCTCAAATGTAGTCTTCGTATAATAATCGAGTCCCCGCACCATCCTCTTGTTTATCGACGCCTCGATGCCAAGGCGCCCCAGCGTCGATTGCACCGCCCGGAAATGCCCGGCACAGTCGGCGCACAGGGATTCCGCTATCGGAGGCGCGTCTTTGGTCGCCTCTATGCATCCCGGATTCTTGCAATCGAGCGCCCTGAGGGGATTCGTGTCCATTCGCCTTATGCAGTTGACGCAGAGGCTTTCTTTCCTCTCCAGAAGAAACGCGTAAAGCAGCTCCTTGTACGCGGGCCTGCAGCCGGGGCATCCGAGTGAATTTATCTGAAGAACCGCCCCCTTGAGGCCAATCGTCTCGAAGAGCCTCATGAGCATCTCAAGCGTCTCGGCGTCTGCCTTTGGAGACGCGTCGCCGAGCACCTCGGCTCCTATCTGATAAAACTGACGGTATCTGCCCTTCTGCGGCCTCTCATAGCGGAACATCGGGCCGGCATAATAGAGCTTGGTCACGGGACATTCATACAGCCTGTGCTCTATATAGGCCCTGACCACGGGGGCGGTGCCTTCCGGCCGAAGCGTCAGGGAATCGCCGTTCCGATCGAGAAAAGTGTACATCTCTTTTTCAACTATGTCAGTCGTCTCGCCGATACTCCTTAAAAATAGCTCGGTTCTTTCAACAATCGGGGCCTTTATCTCCGAAAAACCATAGCTGGCGAAGACATTAACCGACTCTTCCTCAATGCGCCTCCAGAGTTCCGCCTCCTCAGGAAGTATATCATTAAAACCTCTTATCGCCGTTATACTCATAAACCTTTCTTATGACGGTCAGCCCTCATTTTTTTTATTGAAAAACCCGGCCAACAGGTCTTTTATGACTGAAGAATGCTGCTCGCGCATTACTTCCCTTACGACCCTGTCAAGCTCGCCGGATACTATGATATCGGCATAGCCGACCCGCCTTGACGCCAGTACCGTGCCGTTCTTGAAGACGAGCGTGGTGATGAACGGATTATTCCTGCCGCCATCCTCGGTTTGGACGTGATACGTCTCTCCATTATAATTGACATTCTGGTTGTGCCCGAAGTTCATCATCGTTTTTGAATCTCCGACCTTTAAACATTTATACATAACACATCCGGACGCATTATGCAAGCAAGCATGAAACCGCGAACGCTTGACACAAATGGCGCGTTAAGCTATCTTTTATGTGATAATACCGCGACTTACGGTCGCAGGAGGGCGCCTTGCATAAAGAATCCGAGGAGACGATACAGGTATTGATGACTGAAGAAAGGCTGTTTCCCCCGCCTCAGGATTTTAAAAAAACGGCCTACATAAAGGGGATGGAAGAGTACAACGCCCTTTATAAAGAATCCATTGAAGACATGGAAGCATTCTGGGCACGGATGGCCGGCATTGTCGATTGGCGCCGAAAATGGGACAGGGTCGTCGAATGGGAC
>JAKAIQ010000212.1 GCA_021825035.1 Deltaproteobacteria bacterium
CCGCGAAGGCTGCGCCAAAAAAAAATCCGGCAAAAAGGAGCAACGTTACGGGCATGACGTAGGTATGGTCTTTTGTGACGACAAAGGTAACCGTAGACGGATTCTCGGCGTGAAGATAAAAAAAGGCGCTGAGTATGATTATGACAACAAAAAGAAGTATCTTTGTGTACATCGCCGATCGGTTCCACGCGTCGGAAAGAATAGCGCGCGTGCAGGTTTTTGTTTACATCCGCACAATGCTACGGTAAAAAAACCGCTTTTGAAACGTCCCATGAGCCTAACGGCGCGCGAAACGGCTGAAGACCGGAGAACTCGCGTCAGCTCGTACGAACCTCTATACATTGTTCAAGGAAATCAAAAACACTTTCTCTTCAATGTGAATATGGCGTGCCTTTCAGGATCGTAAAGGCCCGGTAGACCTGTTCTGCGAGGACGAGCCTCGCGAGCTCATGCGGGAGCGTCATCGCTGAAAGCGACAGCGTGGTGTCGCAGAGTCCTATAACATCTTCATGAAGTCCGTATGCCCCTCCGACTACGAAGGATATCCCGCTCTTGCCTCCCGACATGAGGCGCCCGATGAACTCCGCGAAACCACTTGAGCTAAAAGACGCGCCTCTTTCATCAAGGGCGACCAAGTAGCCTCTTCCCCGGCAGGCCTTTATCTTTTTTACGATCCTTTCTCCCTCGTCCCTGAGGAGGTCGGCTCTGGGCATCTTAAGGGAAGAAACGGTCTCCCTGGTTTCGACGGCATCGACGGGGGCGTATCGTCGTATCCTCTTCATATATTCATTTACGCCGTCTTTGACATAGGCGCTTTTTATGCCGCCGACGCAGATAAAGGTTATTTTCACTCTATGCTTATTCTCTTGATTTTTTCTGACGCCTCCCGACGGCCGCCTTCACCCTGTCTTTAACCTCTACTAAAGGGGCCTCCGCCCAGAGCCCTTCAAGATCATAGAAAACCCTAGCAGGGTCAAGAAACACATGGGCCACGACGTCATTAAAATCGAGAAGCGCCCATCGACCTTCTTCCATGCCTTCAGCCCCAAAAAGACGCTCCCCCTCTTTGCCGATTCCGTCTATTATGGCGTTCGCTATGGCCTGTACCTGCCGGTCGGACTGCGCACTGCATACGATCAGGTAATCCGCGACCGAGGAAAGTTTCTTCACGTTCAGGATTATGACCTTCTCGGCCTGCTTCTCCAGGGCAAAGCCAGCCATGGCCAACGCTTTTTTCTTCGAATCCAGTTTGTGTCTCCTTATCCTTTTTTATAAAGGCCGTGCCTTACGATATGCTCTGCTACCGCCGGCGGCAGAAGGTATCTTATGGATCTGCCTTCTTTTACTCTCATTCGTATGTCCGACGAAGAAATGTCGAACGTCGTGGTTTCAAGATAGGTAATATTCCTGCCCGCGGAATTCCTATAAGATTCAGTGACCGAATCATACCAGAAGTTTCTGGCCACTTCAACCGGAAGGGCATCGACAAGCCTGGGAGCCACTGAGCCGGGCCTCGGAACGACTATGATATTGACGAGCTCAAGGAGTTCACGGTAACGCAACCATGAGGTGATCTCGTTAAAGGAATCCGTCCCCATGACAAGACTTACCTCGATGTCATTCCCCGCTCTACCCTTAAGCTCATTTACCGTATCTATTGTATATGATTTTCCGCCTCTTTCAATCTCGAGAGAGGAGACTTCGAAGCCGGGATTATCGGCGGCGGCAAGCCGTACCATATCGAGACGGATCTCCGGAGCGGCCCTTTGTTCGTCAGGTTTGTGCGGCGGGTTTGACGCGGGCATGAAGACGATCCTGTCGAGGCCAAGCGCTTCTCTCGCCTCTTCGGCGGCCCTCAAATGGCCGTAATGTACGGGATCAAAAGTCCCCCCCAGAACCGCTATGTGCATATGGCATCCTTTGCGGCGTCTTCCGGATCAAAAAAAATAGATGAAGCACAATTCGTTCAGTTGCAGCGGCTCAGGCCGTTATCGGTTTGCATATGTAAATAATGCTATATGAATGGATCTACCGTGTCAACGGTTTTTAACGCCGATTAATCATGCCGGCCTGCCGTGCGAGAGAACGCCGGCGCGTCAGACATTGAACCTGAAGTGCATTATATCTCCGTCTTTTACCACGTAGTCCTTCCCTTCGATCCTCAAAAGCCCCTTTTCGCGGCAGATTGCCTCGGAGCCGCACTTAATGAAGTCATCGTAGGAAATGACTTCGGCCCTTATGAAGCCGCGCTCGAAATCAGTATGTATCACGCCGGCCGCCTGAGGAGCCTTCGACCCCTCGACGATGGTCCACGCTTTAACCTCTTTTTTACCGGCGGTGAAGAATGTAATCAGGCCAAGAAGCCCATACGCGGCGGCGGCGAGCCTGTCAAGGCCGGATTCCTTCAGTCCCAGCCCTCTTAAAAATTCAGTCCTTTCCTCACCGGAGAGTTCCGCTATCTCGGCTTCTATCTTTCCGCATATGGCGACAAACCCGGCCCTCGATCTTTCGGCCCTTTCCCTCACGGATCGGGCGGCCGGGGATTCGCCGGAAAGGTCGTCTTCACCGACATTTGCCACATATATGACCGGCTTGGCGGTGAGAAGATTAAGGTCCTTTACCGCGTCCCCTGTCTCTTCATTAAGGATCGACCTTGCGGGAAGACCCCGTTCGAAACCGTCTTTAAGCGCCTGATAAACGGACAAAGTCTCCGCCATGGCCTTGTCTCCAGCCTTCGTAAGACGAACAGCCTTGTCGAGCCTCTTTTCGATGGAGTCGAGATCGGCGAGGATAAGTTCGGTCTCTATCACATCTATGTCGCTCATGGGGTCTACCTTGCCTTCCACATGAACCACTTGCGCATCCTCAAAGCACCTGACGACGTGCGCGACCGTGTCAACGTTACGTATGTGCCCGAGAAACTGGTTGCCCAGACCCTCGCCCTTGCTCGCTCCCTTCACAATACCCGCGATATCTACGAACTCTACGGCGGTCGGGACGATTTTGTCGGGCGTGACGAGAGAGGAGATTTTGTAGAGCCTCTCATCCCTCAAAGGGACCATGCCGATATTGGGGTCGATGGTGCAGAAAGGGTAGTTGGAAGCCGCGGCTCCGGCAGCCGTCATCGCGTTGAATATCGTGGACTTGCCCACGTTGGGCAACCCTATGATGCCGCAATTGAATCCCATTGTTTATTTCAAGGCGTTGAATTTATTCATTGCCGCGTCAATGCCGCCGGAGGCTATGGCCTCGACGGATTCAACCCCCTTTGCAAGCATCTCATCTACGATGCCGCTCTCCTCGGAGGTGAAAGGGCTGAGAACGTAATCAGCGATATCTCCATGTGCCGGTCGGCCTATCCCAAGACGTATCCTCTGAAAATCCGGACTGCCCAGACGCTCTATTATCGAGATAATCCCCCGGTGACCACCGCTTCCCCCGTTTTTCTTCAACTTCATCCTCCCCAGGGGCAGGTCGCAATCGTCATGCGCGACGATTATCAATTCAACCGGGATCGAAAAAAAACCGCTGAACCTGGCTACCGCCTCGCCGCTCAGGTTCATGTATGTGAGGGGTTTAATGAGGACGGCTCTGTCATCGCCAACCGCGCCTTCGGCGACAAGCGCCGGCCCGGAACGCTTGAGCTTGACATTCAGGTGCGAGGCTATACGGTCTATCAGCATAAAGCCGACATTGTGCCTCGTTCCCTCGTATTCCCTGCCGGGATTGCCCAATCCTGCAATGAGAAGCAAACAGAATCTTTCCTTAAATGACGAACGTTAACTATATCTCCACCATGATTCA
>JAKAIQ010000009.1 GCA_021825035.1 Deltaproteobacteria bacterium
CTCGTGTCCGCCGGCGGAGAGCAGTTTCTCATGCCCTCGTCGATGATAGAAAAGGTGCTTGACGCGGAAGGCAAGGATCTCGATGGCGCGTTCAGGCACGGCGGCAGGGATATCCCGCTCATCTCGCTCGCCGGATCCCTCGGCATGGACTCCGGCGGGCATGAGGCCCGCGCCATAGTCATCGCCGGGGACGGCGAGGCGCTCGCCGGCATAAAGATAGACGGCTTCATCGACGAAATAGACGCATACGTGAAGCCGCTCACCCCTCCCATCTCAAGGCTGTGGGGGGTGTCCGGGATAACGGTGATGGCCGACGGGCGGACGGTATTCCTGCTCGACTTGAGGCAGATAGTGTCAAGGGCCATTAAAGAGAAGGGCGCTCCGGCATGAACATAAGGGTGCTCAAAAAACTCATGGAGGACGTCAGGGCCGGGAAGACCGGCCCTGACGATGCCGTGGAAAGGCTCAAGGCCCTTCCCTTCGAGGATCTCGAGTTCGCCACCGTCGACACCCACAGGTCCCTGCGGCAGGGCTTCCCTGAGGTCATCTTCGGGCAGGGCAAGACCGTCGCCCAGATAAGGGCGATAGCGCGGGTCATGCTGCGCGGCAAGGAAAACGTCCTCGTGACGAGGGTGGACGAACGGAAGGGCCGCGCGCTCAAAAAGGCGTTCCCGAAAGGCGCGTACAACGTCACGGCGAGGACGTTCTTCATAAAGTCCCACGCCGTAAAAAAGGCCGGTAAGGGCGTAATACTCGTCGTATGCGCCGGCACCTCCGACGCGCCGGTCGCCGAAGAGGCGGCGGTGACCGCCGAATGCATGGGCAACAGCGTGGAACGGCTCTATGACGTCGGAGTGGCCGGGATACACAGGCTCCTGTACAGAAAAGAGGCCATCCTGTCGGCGAACGTGCTCATCGTCGTGGCGGGCATGGAAGGGGCGCTTCCGAGCGTGGTATCAGGCCTCGTGGGGCGGCCCGTCATCGCCGTGCCCACCAGCGTAGGATACGGCGCGAACCTCGGCGGCCTCACCACCCTTCTCGCGATGCTCAACTCGTGCGCGGCCGGGATCACCGTAGTGAACATCGACAACGGCTTCGGGGCGGCTTACGCCGCGAGCCTGATAAACAGGGGGTGAGCCGCGTGACTGAGCGGCCGCTCCATTTGCGGCGCCGGATATCGCGGGCGATCGTTCCCCGAAAAATAAAAGAAAGGGCCTGACCGTGAAGATACTCTACCTCGACTGCCCCATGGGCGTAAGCGGGGACATGTTCCTCGGCGCTCTTATCGACCTCGGCGTCGATTCGAAGATGATACTCCGCGAGCTAAAAAAGCTCCTGGCCGGCAAAGGCGAAAAGATCGACATATCCATAACGAAAGAGGTCAGGCACTCGATATCCGCCACCGGGTTCAGGGTGAGGCCCGGCGAATCGCACCATCACAGGACGTTCCGGGACATAAGGCGGATGATAAAGAAAAGCCCCCTTTCCCCGGCCGTGAAGGAGCTGTCGGCGTCCATCTTCAGGGCCATCGCGCAGGCGGAGGCGAAGATACACGGCATAAGCGAGGACAGAGTCCACTTCCATGAAGTGGGGGCGATGGATTCGATAATCGACATAGTGGGAGCGTCCGTCGCATTCCTCTCCCTTGGGATAGAGAGGGTATGCTCGTCGCCGGTGCCTCTCGGCTCCGGCAGGGTCAAGACCATGCATGGCGTCCTTCCGGTGCCTGCCCCGGCGACCCTCGAAATATTGAAGGGCGTGCCGATCCGCAAAAGCGACATGCCTTTCGAGCTTACCACCCCGACCGGCGCGGCCATAGTAAAGACCCTGGCCGACGAATACGGAAGCGCCCCGGACATGGTGATGGACGGGATCGGCTACGGCGCGGGCAAGAAGGACTTCGTCGAGGCCGCCAACGTCCTGCGTGCCATCGTCGGGCGAAGCGGACGCGGGGAGGACGGAAGGGCCGGGGAAAGGCTGTGCGTGCTTGAGACGAACATCGACGACATGAGCCCCCAGATAGCCGGATATCTGATGGAAAGGCTTTTCGGCCTCGGAGCGCTCGACGTGTACTTCACTCCGGTGACGATGAAGAAAACAAGGCCCGGCGTGCTCCTGACCGCGCTCGCGGCAGAAGAGAAAAAAGACGCGCTCATGAAGGCTATCTTCGATGAATCGACCTCCATAGGAATAAGGTCGTGGACAATCGAACGGCGATGCCTTGAAAGAAAGACGCTGAAGGCGCGGACGGATTGGGGCGAAGCGCGGGTCAAGGTCGCTTTGCGGGAAGGCGTTGCCGTGAACATCCAGCCGGAATACGACGACTGCAAGGCGATAGCTGAGAAAAACGGCGTGCCGCTGAAGAAGGTCATGGATTTTGCCAGGGCCTCGGCAGGCTCTTACCTTAAGACAGGCGGCAAAAAATGAGGTTGTTTTTTGCGCCGGATTGACTAAAGTCACGTATTCGGAGCCGTTGCCGTGCCATAATATGCGCAGTGCCTCGCTCAGCGGGGTTGAGGCCGTATCAACGGGGTTAGAGTCATGGCTGCGTCGTTCTTCTTGAATATTGCGGGCAACCGATGATAGTGCGCTGCTGGGGTTCGCGCGGGTCGATAGCCGTATCCGGCAGGGAATACGTCCGGTACGGCGGGGACACGTCCTGCGTGGAGGTTCAGACCGGTTCCGGCGAGGTAATAATACTTGACGCGGGCACCGGGATAAGGGCGCTCGGAAAAAGACTGGCCGCCGGCAAGGCCCGCAGGATAAACCTTCTCCTCACCCATGCCCATTGGGATCACCTTTCGGGCTTCCCTTTCTTCAAGCCGCTCTACAGGAAGGGCTTCGAGATCAGGATATACGGCCCGGAGCCTACCCAGCATTCGCTCCGCAGGATAATCTCCAAGACCATGTCCGCTCCCAACTTTCCGGTCGATCTCGCCGACATCAGCGCAAGGATGGAATTCCTCGGCATGGGGCACAGGAATTACTCCATAGCCTCGGTCAGGGTGACGACGGCCCCGCTCAGCCACACGAACCCAGGCGTCGGGTACAGGCTCGAGGAGGACGGAAAGTCTTTTGTTTTCCTTACGGATAACGAGCTGAGGCACCGCCATCGCTCCGGGCTCGATTACGCCGACTACGCGAGGTTCGCCGCCGGGGCCGACCTTTTATTCCACGATGCGGAATTCACCCGGAAGGAGTACAGGGTCACGAAGGGCTGGGGGCACTCGGCCTATCTCGATACGCTCGGTCTGGCCATGGACGCCGGGGTAAGGACGCTCGGTCTTTTCCATCACAATCAGGAGAGGACCGACAGGGGCGTCGAGCGGATAGTGGATGAGTGCCGCGGCATCATCGAAAGGAACGGCTCGAGGCTGAAGTGCTTCGCGGTGGCGACCGGCACAAGGGTCAGGCTGTAGGGCCTCCGGCAACTGAGGGCGCGATATCACGGGGAGGAAGGGCCTGCCCGGAGCCGTCAAGAACCTGCGTTGGGCGTTGGGCGGTGGTCGGGCCGCAACGAACCCTTATGGCCCGAACCGGGCCGCCTTCATCCTAAAAACGGCGGGACGCTTCATTCGCCGCGAATGTACTTCGGAACACCCACGTCAGTGGCCTTACGCCTGAGATCGGAGAGTTCGTCATGGAGCGCGGCGAGCCTCTTTTCGTCCTCCGGCAACTCCTGCACGTCTTTATTGTAGGTCTCTATATCCGAACCGCCATATATCTGGCCGAACCTCCTGCCTGCCTCGAAAAGGTCGATATACTGCTTCTTGGCCGCAATGCTCGACTGAAGCTCGTCTATCTCCTGATTCTTGTTGTTGAAGGCCTCTTTCCACCATTCGAGGGTATGGTCGCCATACAGCGCGCCCGGCGATTCAGGCGCCCGCTGCTCCGCAGGCGCCGGGATAACGGCAGGGCCGGAGGGCTGGGCGGACTTGAAGACCTTTACGTCGTTCCTGTATTCGGCAGGGACTTTGCCAATGTCATTAACGATGTGCACGACTCCTTGCCTGTCCTGCCACTGGTAAAAATCGGCAAAGGCTCGCGGGGCCATGATAAGCAGAACGGCCGGAACCAAAAGGAGCTTTTTCATGTGAGCGCCTCGTTTTTTCATACGCACGTAAAGTATACTCTACCGCGCGGGCCGAGTCAAATGCGCGGGTAGGGTCTTTCAGGCGCGCCGGGGACGGCATCTCCGGATAACGCGCCGCAGGCGCGGAATCCCCTATGTCACTTTACCGTCATCCCCTTCCCGTCGGTCACGAGCGTTATTGCACCGTTGCCGGCGATGCTCAACACCTTCGCGCCGGTAAGGCCGTATCTCTCGACGGCTTCCTTACCGGGCCGGCCGTAAACGCCTTGCCGGGCCCCTCCGACGACAACGATCGACGGGCTTACGCTTTGCAGGAATTCGGCGGGTGACGGCCCCCGGTTCAAGGCGCCGGGGGCTTCGAGGACAGCCGCGCGCACATCCCTTTTCATGAGCTCGCTTTCGTCGTACTTTTTGATGCCGCCTGTAAAGAGGAAGCTCTCGCTCCCGTACGCGATCCTCAGCACAAGGGGCATTCCCTCGCCGCGCCCGGCGGGATTGAGAGCCTCGACCGTGGCCCCCCCGATATTCATCATTCCGGCGGCGGAGTCGATCGCCCTTATCCTTGCGTTGTTCGCGGAAAGCGTCCCTCCGAGCGTCCCGAGGGAGCCGTCGCCGTTCCACCAGAACTCCTTAACGCCGAAGTTCCGGGCGATAAAACCGAGCGCCGCCATGTCGCCGTATCCGGTGCGGCTCAAGACCAGGTAGTCGATCCTGCTTATCCCTTTCGACCAGAGCGCCGGGGCCACTATCCTTTCGCCCTCGTCATATCCTCGTCTCCGCTCTCCCGCATCCATGAGCATGACCTTGCCGCCGGGGAATTCCACTATCTCGGACTCCCCCCGCCCCATATTCAGGTAAGTGACCCTCAGTTCACGGCTGAAGCGGCGCTGTAAAGTCCACCAGCCCCAGTCCATGAGCATGGCCAGGACGATGACCGGCGCGAGATAGGCGCATACCCGGCTCCTCCGTACGTTCGCCGCGCACAGGACGAGCGAATAAAAAAGGGCTATGCCCGCGACGGACGGCGTCGCGACCCATACGGAGGCGTACGGAAGGCGCGAGAAGAATTCGATTATCATTGCCATAAGCCCGAAGACGGCTGAAGCGGCGTGCAGCAGGACGGCCGCCGGCCATTCCAGGAACGGCAGTATCGCGACCGAACTGAGGATAAACGGCAACGCCAGCCCGGCCAACGGCACGGCCACGAGATTGGCGGCGAGCCCGACGGCCGAAACCCTGTGAAAATGATAGGCGAGGAGCGGCGCCGTGCCGAGGCTTGCGGCAAGGGTGACGGAAAAAGCCGGGATAAGGCGTTTTTTAAGCAGGCGGCCCGCAAGGCCGGGCTTCAAGGGTCCTGCCTTATCCTCCCTTACGAGCATCTCTTCGAGCCTCGGCGTGAGATAGACGATAAAAAAGACCGCGGCAAAACTGAGCTGGAACGACGCGTCCCATATCGAGTACGGGTATGCGAGGAGGATAAGGAGCGCGGCGAGCGCAAGGGTATTGTACAAATCCTTTCCCCTGTTGAAAAGAAAGCTCGCGGTAAAGGCCGTGACCATTATGACGGCCCTTTCGGTCGAGACCGGGAACCCGGCGATGAGGCCGTAGGCCGCGACCGGCGGGACGGTCAGAAGGGCGGCGGCCTTTTTGACGTTAAGGCTGAGCATGACCCGCTCCGACCTTTTAAGCAGGAACAGGATAGCCCGGTACGCGAAGAGCGCGACGAACCCCACATGGAGGCCCGCTATCACGAGTATGTGCACGGTGCCGGTCTTTTCGAACGCGTCCCTTATTCCCGGAGCCACCCCGCCCGCGTCCCCGACGATGACGGCCTTTATAAGCCCGCCGTTCGACACGCCGGACCTGTCGATAAAATCCGCTATCCGGCTCCTGGCCAGATCGATATATCCGGCGGCCCCGGCGCCCTCCTGCCCGATCTTTTCGATCAGGCCCCTGTCCTTTAAGTATCCTGTGACGAATATCCCTCTCTCGTTCAAATACCATCTGTAGTCGAACCCGCCGGGATTACCGTAATCGACCGGCTCCGCGAGGCGCGCGATAAACCTCAACCGGTCGCCGCGGAGAAACCTCTCCTCATGCCCGTTGGCCGTAAGAAGAACCTCTCCGCACGCGCGCATCCACATTTTGTCCCTGAATACCCGTTCCACGCTTATACGCAGCTTCGTGCGTCCGTTTGCGAACCGGGGCGGATACGACACCGCGCCCTCGACTGCCATCACAGGCCTGCCCGGGCCTTTCGCGGCATCCGGGCCGCCTCCGTTGATAAAGTTCTTTATGTGGCAGGCCGGAAGCTCCGGCCTCACGTAAGGGAGGATGAAGAGCGAGCCGAGCAACATGAACGGCAGCACGGCGGCGGCGTGGCGGAACCTGAGGCCAAGGATGACGGAAAGCATGAGCGGGATGAGAGAGATTGCGAGCAGAAGAAGGGTCAGATCAAGAGAAAGGCCGAGCCTCGCCCCCATTATTATGCCTGAGACAAAGGCCAGGAGCACTGGTACAAGTGGGCGCATGGAAGCTCGCAAGATGGGCTTTTGTTATGCGCGCACAATATATCACAGAAGTTTCATATTTTTCATTAAAAGTTTCAGACGAGTCGCCTTGCACCAAATGCATCCGGCCCGGAGAGCCGATCGAGGGCATCTGGTGCGGCTAATCCACGGACAGGGCGGAGCGAGCCGGGGCAAAAGGCCGCGAGCGGTTTCATGCGCGCGGCCCTATGCGCCGTCCTTCAGCCCCTTTATCTCAAGGGCGAGCTTCTCGGTCACGCCGGGCACCTTGACGAGCTCGGAGATGTCGGCGGAAAGTATGGAATCGAGGTCTCCGAACCGTTCAAAGAGCGCCTTTCTCTTCCCGGCGCCTATGCCCTTGACGTTGTCGAGCGCCGAGCCTATGCTTTTTCTTCTGAGCTTCCTGTGGTAGGAGATCGCGAACCTGTGCACCTCGTCCCTTATCCGCCTCATGAGCAGGTCGGGCTTCGACCCCTCTTTCAGGAATATGGGGTCTTTGAGGTTCGCAAGATACACCCTCTCTCCCCTGACGGCCGGGCGCCCATGGACGCCCTCCACTTCCTCCGGCCTTTCCTTTGCCAGCGCGGCTATATCGACGTCGTTCATGCCGAACCCGGACATCACTTTCAGGGCTATGTTCAACTGGCCCTTTCCGCCGTCCATGAGGATAAGGTCGGGCTCCGGCAGCCTCCCGGCCCCCTCTTTCTCCGCGGCCTTCCCGTATCTCCGGGAAAGCACCTCGTCCATCATGGCGTAATCGTCCGGGCCTGCGGAGGCGCGTATCCTGAAGAGCCTGTAAGAGCCCTTATCCGGCTCGCCGTTCGTGAAGGTCACCATGGCTCCGACGGCGAGGCGCCCGCTTATGTTCGAGATGTCGAAGGCCTCTATCCTTTCCGGGGTATTCCTCAGGTGTAGCCTCTTTTTCAAGCCTTCGAGGACTTCCGCCCTGTTGGCGGCAATCTCGTATTTCTTCCTTATCGCCTCCCTCGCGTTCGATTCGGCCATTTCGAGGAGCTTCAGCTTCGCTCCCCTTTCCGGCGCGACGAGCGAGACCTTCCTGCCTTTCTTCCCGGATATCCATTCGCCGAGGAGCGCCGCGTCGTCGAGCCTTGCCGGAAGCACCACCTCGTCGGGTATGTACCTTTCGCCACGGTAGAACTGCGAAACGAAGGACGACATGACCTCCTCGCCGGGCAGGCCGGAATCGTCGAAAAAATAATCGGCCTTGCTCACGAGCCTACCGCCCCTTATGAAAAGGGCCTGCACCGCGAGTCCGCCGTCGCCTCGGGCAAGGCCGAACACGTCCCTGTCCACCGGCCTGTAAGATACGGCCTTCTGCTCCTCAAGCATCCCATTTATGGCGGAGATCCTGTCGCGTACGCGGGCGGCCTGCTCGAAATCGAGGTTCCTCGACGCCTCGTTCATCCGTTCCTTCAATATCTTCAGGAGCTCGCGGTCCTTGCCTTCGAGGAAGAGAATCGCCCCGTTGACGAGCTCCCGGTACGCCCGCTCGTCTATGAGGCCGGCCTCGGGCCCGGAACAGAGGCCGAGCTGATAATCGAGGCACGGCCTCGTTTTTATGCTGTAGCCCGGAATGCTGTGGGTGCAGATCGGGAATATCCCCCTCAGGAACTTGATGGTCTCGCGCACGTCGCTGGCCGAGACATAGGGGCCGAAGTACCTCGACCCGTCCTTCTTTATGTGCCTGGTTATGAGTATGCGGGGAAATCTTTCGGCCACGGTCAGCTTGATGCTCACGTAGGTCTTGCTGTCCTTGAGCCTTATGTTGTAGCGGGGCCTGTGGCGCTTGAGGAGGGTGTCTTCGAGGAAAAGCGCCTCTTTCTCGTTGGCCGTCACTATGTAGTCGATGTCTTCGACCTTCGCCGCGATGAACCTTACTGAATGCCTCGAATCCCCGCCCTCCCTGAAATACGAGCCGACCCTCGACCTCAGGCTCTTGGCCTTGCCGATGTAAAGCACCTCCCCCTTCCCGCCCTTCATTATGTAGACTCCTGGAGAGGCCGGGAGATTCCTGAGCTTTTCCTTTATGTCAACGCCCGTTTGCATGGCTTCCTGCGCCGGAAAAGGCCGAAATGCAAAAAGGACCCTTGCGCAAAGGGTCCTTTCATCTTGCGGGAAAAGGGGGGCGGCCCGGTTAAGCCTTCGCCCTCTCCAGGTATTTTCCTTCCCCGGTGTCGACCCTTATGACCTCGCCCTTCTCGATGAAGGCAGGCACGTTCACCACGAGCCCGGTCTCAAGGGTAGCCGGCTTCTGGGAGGCCGTTACGGTGGCCCCCTTCATGTTGGGGGTCGTATCGACCACCTTCAGCTCCACGACCTTGGGAGGCTCCACGCCGACCGGGAGGCCGTTGTAATACTCGATCATGAATTTGATGTTCGGCACGAGATAATAGACGTTGTCCCCGAGGACGTCGGCCGTGAGCGGCATCTGCTCGTACGTCGCGCTGTTCATGAAGAAATATTCCGTGCCGTTGTCGTAGAGGAACTCCATCTCGTGCTGCTCAAGCGAGGCCTTTTCGATCTTGTCCTCAGAACGGAACCTGTTCTCCACGCTTGAGCCGGTCTTCAGGTTCTTGAGCTTCGTTTGCACCATGCCGCGCCAGTTGCCCGGCGTTATGTGCTGGACGGTCACCACCCTGTAAGGCTCCTTATTGTAGAGGATGGTCATGCCAACCCTCAGTTGCGTCGCGGCAATCATTATAAAACGCTGCTCCTTTCAGATGTTTGTAATAAGATCATATCTTACTACAATAACACATAATTCGACTTTTTTCACCGGTTTTTTTCTCGGCATCGAAGAACCCCGGCATGAACGGATTCGGCCCCACATGGCGAGAAACTGCCGTTCGCCCCGCCGTTCGTTTACGCGCCAACGTATTTTTTCACGCAGGCCGTGGTGTTGGCGGCGTTAAGTTTCCTGAAGAAAAGGTCCATCCTCGCCTCGATCTCTGCGCCTATCGTTTTGTATCTCTCCTGATCCATGTTCCAGATCCTTTCCTTGAAAGGCCCGAAACCTTTTTTCCTGGTCTTGTAGATGAACTGCTCGTCGGTGTCGGTCTCTTTCCTTTCGTCCGAATGCTTTTCGACAAGGTACCTGTATATCTCTTTTTTCAGCTCCTGCGGAAAGGCCGGGCTGTCGTAGATCATGTTCTGAAAGCCGGTGGCGAGATGGATCTCCGCGGCCCCGCGTTTGGGAAAGAGGTCGAAAGCCTCGTCCGGCAGGGTGGAGGCGCCGTGCTGGACGACCCCGGCGAGCCCGTACGATTCACGGGACACCCTGGAAAGCCTTTCTATCGTATCGAAATCGACCTTCACCTTCGCCATGGTCCCGTCAGGCAGGACCACCCCGCCGTGCGACGTGCCGGTCTGGATGCTTATCTTGCTTATCCCCTTGACCCCCTTGCCGATGGCGTCGGAATACCCTTCCATGAAGGCCGTCAGTTCCTCGACGGTCGAATTCCTGCCGCCGTCTTCGCCTATCTCGCCTCCCACCGAGACCGTGACGTTCGCCGGCTCGTTGGCCCTTATGTATCCGGTAAGCTCGGCGGTCGTCTCGAAGTTCGGCCTCTGCTGCTCCTTTACGTCCGGCTTTCCAAGGTCCACCACCGTGGATGCGTCTATGTCTATGTTGAAGAAGTCCGCTTCGAGCGCCTCCTTTATGAGCTTCTTGAGGTCTTCCACCTCGGCATTCCTGTCCTTAGCGTATCTCCCGGCGTTTATCTGAAAGTGATCGCCCTGGAGAAATACCGGGCCCCTGTGCCCCTCTTTTATGGCGGCGGCGAGGCAGCAGGCCGCGTATTCGGAAGGCCGCTGGCCGGTATAGCCGATCTCGCTTTTGGCTATCTCGAATATGAAGGCCCCGGCGTCGTTCCTGGCGGCTGATCTGAATATCGCCCTTGCCGTATCATACGTAAGCCCCCTTATGTTCACGGCCGGCACAGTGAACCCCCCGCACTCCTGCCTTCCCATGGCCTCGTAAAGGTTGTGAATGGAAGCAGGCCTTATGCCGAGGGATACCGCCAGATTCCTTATGAGCGTTCTCGCCTCGGCCATGATGTCGATATTGGCGTTGAAGACGGCGTTGTATGCAAGCCTGTCGATCGTCTGGCCGCGGAGCACGTTCTCGTCGAGCACCTCCATTCTGTCGTCCCTTTCCCTGAAAACCTTCTTAAGCCCGTCATACATCTCTCCGATGGATTTGTAAGGCATGAAACCTTCCTCCTTTCAGATATGTAGACCGCCGCGCAACGCAGGCCGCTTTAGAGCGGCCTTTTCGCGCCGGGGCAAAGGCCGCGGCGGCCTTTTTAGATATCGCGGCTAAAAGCGTCGCTCGTCATGAAAGCATCTTTTGCGCAAGCCACGTAAGTTCCTTTATCTCGAAGGGCTTAAGGAGATAATGGCACCCGTATTTCTCGATAAGCTCCCTGGTCCTGGGGCTGAAGACGTCCCCGGTGAGTATGATGACCCTGTTCTTCAGGCCCTCGTGCCTCCTGAGGATGTTCTCGTAGAGTTCCGCGCCGTCGATGCCCGGCATCCTTATGTCGGTTACAACGAGGTCGAAGGACTGCCTTTCAAGGACCTCCAGCGCCGCGGCCCCTTCGCTCGCGGTCTCGACCGTCAGCCCCTGCGATACAAATACGTCCTCTATCGTCTCCCTTATGCTGTCCTCGTCGTCAACGATAAGGACCCTTTTCCCGGATGCCGGGCCGCCTTGCCGTCGCAAGGCCTCTTTCCTCTCCCTGACGGCGTCGGCGTCCCTGTCCTCCCCGGACAGTGGGATAAGGATGATGAAGGCGGCCCCTTTCCCAGCCTCGCTTTTGATCGTTATCTTTCCGCCGTGCTCGGTTATTATGCCGTGGATTATCGAAAGCCCGAGGCCCGTGCCCTTGCCCACGTCCTTCGTCGTGAAGAACGGGTCGAAGACCTTGCCTATCGCCTCCTTCGGTATGCCCGGGCCGTCGTCGATCAAGGCCGCTTCGACCGACCCGCCCGACTTGCGGGTCCTTACCGTGAGCGTCCCGCCGCCGTTTGCGGCGGCCATGGCGTCTTCGGCGTTGTTCATGATGTTTATGAAGACCTGCTGCATCTGGAACGGGTCGACCATGGTCCTTGGCAGCCTTTCGTCAAGGTCGAGAACGATCCCTATGTTGTTCATCTTGAGCGAATGCGCCTTCAACTCGATGGTGCGGTTCAGTATCTCGTTTATGGACGAATACTTCCTTTCGGCCTTCTTCTGCCTCGCGAACGTCAGGAGGTTCTGCACGATCCTGGCCGCCCTGAGCGATTCGTTGTATATCTTCTCGAGCTTCCCTTTCGCCTCGCTTAGCGGGCTGTCTCCAGGGGCGTCCAGAAGGAGCTGGCTGAAGCCCATTATGCCCATGAGCGGGTTGTTGAGCTCATGGGCTATGCCGGCCACGAGCATGCCGATGCTGCTCAGCTTCTCGGCCTGGACAAGCTGCTCCCTGAGCGTCATTTCCTGCGTCACGTCCCTGGCCACGTGGACGCGCGCCCACGCCTGGCCGGACTGGTCTACTACCGGGAAGGTCGTTATCCTGTACACGCCGCCGAATACCGCGTGGTCGGCCTGCGGGTTCTCATCGGAGGCGGGCGGCCCGTCCGGGCACAGGCACCAGCCGCACCGCGAGGGGGCCAGGCCGAAGATCTCATGGCATTTCTTCCCGATGAGGTCTTCCGGCCTGGCCTCGAGCCTCGCGGCGAGGGCCATGTTGACCTTTACGACGCGGCACTCACTGTCGTGGATCAATATCAGGTCCTGTATGGCGTCGAACGTCGCAACCCACTCCTGTCTGCTTCCGGCGACAAGCTCCAGAAGCCTTTTATTCTCCTCGGCCCTTTTTTCGAGGGCGTCGAGCATGCCGTTTATGCCCCTTGCCAGGCACCCCAGCTCGTCTTCCGAGGACTCTTCGAGGCGGCCGCCCGTCTCCCCTCCGGCTATCTTCTTCACCGCCCCGGCGTTCCTCCTTAAAGGCCCGGTAAGAGATCTCTTAAGGAAAATCGAGAGGATCGCCCCTCCGGCGGGGACGGCGATTATCCAGAAGACCGCAAGCTTCCATGCCCGGTGTCCGAGCGCGACGGAGACGATCCCTCCGGCCGTAAGAAGCCCTACGACGAGAAAGATTATTCTTAGATGAAGGCTTTTCTTGAACATGCTGACTATTCCATGGGCCTTTTTCCAGGTGCGAACCTGCGTTATCTTCATGGCGCGGCCCGGTGAAGACCCGGCGGTCCGCGGCTTATTCGCTCTTGAGCCCCCTCGTCATCAGGCCCATTACGGCCTCCCCCGGATGCTTTCCGGCGTACAGGACGTTGCAGACCTCTTCGGTAATGGGCATATCCACTTCGAGGCTCGCGGCAAGCGATTGCGCGGCCTTCGCCGTCCTCACGCCCTCGGCCACCATCCTCGTCGCCCCGGTGATCTCGTCGAGGCCTTTGCCTTCGGCGATGGCCGCGCCCAGGGAGTAATTCCTGCTTAAAGGCCCGGTGCATGTAAGCACCAGGTCGCCGATGCCGGAAAGCCCGTAGAACGTATGCGCCCGCGCCCCCATGGCGGCCCCGAGCCTCGATATCTCCGCGACCCCCCTCGTTATGAGGGCCGCCCTTGCATTATAGCCGAGCTTTAGCCCGTCGGAGATGCCGGAGGCTATGGCGATGACGTTCTTCAAGGCCCCTCCAAGCTCGACCCCCAAAACGTCCGAATTGGTATAGACGCGGAAATAAGACGTGGAAAAGACGCGCTGCACGAGCGCGGCCGCCGCCGCCGAAGCCGACGCGGCGCAGACGGCGGCCGGGAGCCTGCGGCTGACCTCCCTGGCGAACGAAGGCCCGGAAAGGACGGCTATCTCCCTGCGGCCCGGCCCTTTGAGCGCGTCGGTTATTATGCCCGACGGGGTGAGACCGGTCGTCTCTTCTATCCCTTTCGTCGCGCTTACGATCACGGCGTCATCGGCAATGAAAGGCCCGGCCTCCGCAAAGACGCTTCTGAGGCCGTGGGACGGTATGGCGCTCAGTATGAGCTTCGATCCGGCGAGCGCCTCCCGGAGCGAGGAGACCGCGATTATGTTTTCCGGAAGTTTTACGCCTGGAAGATATGCGGCGTTCTCGCGCCTTTCGGCGATGGACCTTCTCAGTTCTTCTTTTCTGACCCAGAGGCTTACCCTGAAACCCCTGACGGCGAGGAGTTCGGCCAGAGCCGTCCCCCAGCTGCCCGCGCCCAGAACAGTCAGCCGATCCATCGAGTCCCCCATCTGTTTTCATCAGGATGCCGCCCGGCCCTCAGGGCCGGGCGGTCTAACCGGCCGAATCCAGGCCGGTCTCTTCTTCCCCGGCCTCTTCTTCCTTCTCGGCTATGGGCGCTATCCCGGTTATCTGCTCGCCGGCGTCCATGCCCATCAACCTTACGCCCTGCGTGTTCCTGCCGGTGACAGGGACGCCCTTCATGGCTATCCTTATTATCTTGCCCGTGTTGGTGGATATCATCAGCTCGTCCGAATCCCTCACCTTGGCAATGGCCGCGACCGGGCCGTTCTTCTCCGTTATCTTCACGTTTATGAGGCCGCTGCCCCCGCGATGGTGCCCGGTGTATTCCGAGAACTCCGTCCTCTTCCCGTAGCCCTTTTCCGTCACTGTGAGAACGGTCGCGCCCTCCTCGACCGTCTCCATGGAGACGAGCCTGTCGCCGCCGTCGAGCCTTATCCCCCTTACCCCGCGGGCCTGGCGCCCCATCTCCCTCACCTCGTCCTCGCTGAACCTGTTGGCCTGGCCGAGATGGGTGCCGAGAAAGATGTCCATCTTCCCGTCCGTGAGCCTCGCGGATATGAGGCTGTCCCCCTCGTCGAGGCTTACCGCTATGAGACCGCCGGAACGGATGTTCGCGAACGACATGAGGTCGGTCTTCTTTATCGTGCCTTGAGCCGTGGCCATGACTATGTACCTGCCTTCGGCAAACTCGCGCACCGGCAGAAAGGCGGTTATCTTTTCGCCTGCGGCGACATTGAGGATGTTGACTATCGCCTTGCCCCTCGCCGCCCTTCCTGCCTGCGGGATGTCATAGACCTTGAGCGAATACGCCTTGCCCCTGTCCGTGAAGAAGAGGATATAGCTGTGGGTGGACGCTATGAAGAGGTCGCTGACGAAGTCCTCTTCCCTCGTGGTCATCCCCATCTTCCCCTTTCCTCCCCTCCTCTGTATCCTGAAGAGGCTCGTGGGGTTTCGCTTTATGTACCCGCCGCTCGATATGGTGACTACCATGTCCTCCTCGGCTATTATGTCCTCGATCGTTATCTCGGCGGACTCCTCGACTATCTGCGTCCTCCGCTCGTCCCCGTACCTCTCTTTTATCTCCTTCAACTCGTCAACGATGACGTTCATGAGGAGCTTTTCGCTCGCGAGGGTCTCTTCGAGACGCTTTATGAGCTTCAAGACCTCCCCGTACTCCTCGACTATCTTCTCCCGTTCGAGGGCCGTAAGCCTCTGGAGCCTCATCTCCAGGATCGCCTGGGCCTGGATGTCGCTGAGATCGAAGTTCTTTACGAGCCCGGCTCGCGCCTCCTGCGGCCCCTTTGACGCCCTTATAAGCTTTATTACGGCGTCGAGGTTGTCTATCGCGATCTTAAGGCCCTCCAAAATATGGGCCCTTTCCCTGGCCTTTTTAAGCTCAAAGATGGTCCGTCTCGTGACGACCTCTCTCCTGAACCTCACGAACTCGCGAAGGAGCGACGGCAGCGGGAGCACCCTCGGCTGGCCGTCCACGAGCGCGAGGTTTATTATGCCGAACGAGGTCTTCATCTGCGTGTGCAGGTAGAGGTTGTTCAGTATCACCTCAGCCACCTCGTCCCTCTTCAGTTCCACGACTATCCGCATCCCTTCCCTGTCCGACTCGTCGCGGACGTCTGATATCCCCTCTATCTTCTTGTCCCTCACGAGGTCGGCTATGCTCTCGATGAGCCTCGCCTTGTTGACCATGTAAGGGATCTCGGTTATGACTATCGACTGGCGGTTCGTCCGGGGGTTCTTCTCGACAGTCGCCTTCGCCCTCACCTGTATTACCCCTCTTCCGGTCGAGTACGCCTCCCTTATGCCTTTGGTTCCGTAAACAAAGCCGGCCGTGGGGAAATCAGGCCCGGGGATGAGCTTCATCAGCTCCTTGAGCTGGGTCTCCGGGTTCTTTATGACGCATATCAGGGCATCTATGACCTCCGTAAGGTTGTGCGGCGGCATGTTCGTGGCCATGCCGACCGCTATGCCGGATGAGCCGTTCACGAGCAGGTTCGGGAAGGCCGCCGGAAGCACGACAGGCTCCTTCGAGGCCCCGTCGTAGTTCGGCGTGAAATCGACCGTCTCTTTCTCTATGTCTTCAAGAAGCTCCCCGGCGAGGCGGGCCATCCGCGCCTCGGTATAACGCATGGCCGCGGGCGGGTCGCCGTCGATGGAGCCGAAATTCCCCTGCCCGTCGATAAGCGGGTACCTCAAAGAGAAGCCCTGCACCATCCTCGTTATCGCGTCGTATATCGCCATGTCGCCGTGCGGATGGTATTTACCCATGACGTCTCCGACCACGCGCGCGGATTTCTTGTAGGGCTTGTTCGACTCAAGCCCCATCTCGTGCATCGCGTAGAGTATCCGCCGGTGCACGGGCTTGAGCCCGTCCCTCGAATCAGGCAGCGCCCTTCCGACGATGACGGACATCGCATAGTCGAGATACGACTTTTTCATTTCGTCTTCTATTGATACCGGTACCCGTTCCTGAGCCATTCTGCCTCTCTTTAATCTTTTCAGGGTTAATTCCCCGGCTGCGCGCGCCGCGACTTCCTTATAAAGGCTTTGATACCCCGCGGCGAGCACGAGGGAGGTTCATTGTGAATTGGGCCAACCGCGGGCGGCATCCAGATTCGTGCGGACCGCCTTTAAAAGAGGACCTGTGGATATGCGTTACCTCAGACCCGGCGAAGGATTTACGTGATATAATAGCCACATATCCCGGAAGTTCCAGGCGAGACGCCGGGAACTTCCAAACGGAAACTAATTCTACTCGCTCGACAGACCCGGCCGCAAGCCGCCGGAGATGCGTCCAAGATGTTTTTTCAAAGGCACATCCCTTTATAATATGAAGTATTATACCCGCTGTCAAGGGCATAAAAATCGTTTCAAATCACGGCCTTAGCCTGTTTCAAGTCTCCTTGCGCGAACTATCGGGGCAAGGCTTTTTTTTGCTTGCCTTCCGTAAAAAAGAAAGTACGATTAAGCCATTGGACTTTCTCTCTATTTTTTGTTAATGTTCAATCGTTCAGCCGCAGAGGCCTTGAGATGCGCCGCGGACGCGACCCCCGCTCCAACGGGCCAGGCGGACGGAATTGGTTCCTTTTCATATATGCAAGATTCCTCGAACAAAAACCGGGGGCTTTGAAATCTCAGATTATTGACCGGAGGAGACATTTTTTATGGCCAGAAAGTACGTCTATTTCTTCGGCGGGGGGAAGGCCGAAGGCAACGGGAGCATGAAGGAACTCCTTGGCGGAAAAGGCGCCGGGCTGGCGGAGATGACAAATATCGAGCTTCCTGTGCCGCCGGGATTCACCATAACGACCGAGGTTTGCGACTATTATTACAAGACCAGGCGCACGCTTCCGGCAGGGTTCAAGGCCGAGGTCGAGAAGAACCTCGCTCGCCTCGAAAAGCTCGCGGGCAAGAAGCTCGGC
>JAKAIQ010000213.1 GCA_021825035.1 Deltaproteobacteria bacterium
TCCGATCTTTATTCAGGCTCCATAAGGCTTTACCGGCGTTTCCATAAGGAGGCCGCGGGCGGGATAAGGATACTCGCCTACCATGACATAGGGGAACGGTCTTTTTTTCATCTTCAGGTCCCGGAGAGGATCTTTTTGAGCCACGTCAAATATCTTGTCGAAAACAATTACAATGTCATAAGCCTTGAAGAGGCCGCTGATCTGCTCAAGAGCAAAAGCCGTATCCCCGGCGGCGCCGTTGTCATCACCTTCGACGACGGCTATAAGAGCATTCACAGGAATGTGCTGCCCATAGTCAAACGGTACGGCATTCCCGCGACCGTTTTTCTCTCCGCCGGGCCCGTCGAAACGGGGAAGCCTCTTTTCGTCGATGCGCTGGCCCATGCCCTTGAAAAGACTGAAAGCCGAACGCTCGATCTCAGGGCGTGCAATCTGATGGAATACGATATCAGTACCCGGGATTTAAAAGAGGCGGCCGGCCGCGAGATAAACGAATACGGCAAAGGCCTTAAAACGGACGAGCGGATGAAGCTTCTTGAGTTCATCTTTGAAAGACTCGGCGTAAGTCCTGCCGACCCGGAGCACGCGGAAAGGATGCTTACGTGGGGCGAGGTCGTCGAACTGAGAAACGCGGGCATTTCGTTCGGCGCGCACACCTTGACGCACCCCTCCCTTGCAAGGATTCCGGAGGACGAAGCGAGGGTCGAGATGATCGGCTCAAAAAAAATGTTGGAGGAGAGGCTCGGCTCGGAGGTCAAGACGTTCGCCTATCCTTACGGTTCGGCCAATGACGTCAATGAGAGGGTCAAACGCGCGGCCGGCGAGAGTGGATTCCTTTGCGCGTGCTCTCTTGAAGACGGCGTTAACGGCCCTGGAGACGACCTTTTAAGCCTGAAAAGGACCTGCGTGATAAACCAGCTTCCGTCGCCGCTGCGGTTTCTGTCGAAGGCGCTCTTCGCCACGGAGATGTCAGGCATATTCAGTCCTTACCGTAACAAGGCCGCTTACCGCCAGGATAGAAATAAAGTGGTAAAAAAAACAAATATACTTTTTATTATCGATGAGCTTATGAACGCAGGCGGCACGGAAAAACATCTTTATACTCTGGCCGCGGGCATCGACAGGGAAAAGTTCAACGTCTCCGTCTGTTATTTTCACGGCGACGAAAGTGGCGATGGGTTCGTTCAATACGGGAGAAAGCTCGGCATAGACCTTAGCGGCCTTCCCGTTGAGAGGATCTACTCGGCCAACGCGCTTTTCCAGGCGTTCAGGCTGGCCAAAATCATCCGTGAACGGAAGATAGACATCGTTCAGACGTTCCATTTCAAGTCCGACACCTACGGGGTTTTGATATCCAAATTGGCCGGAACGGCAAAGGTCATATCGAGCAGAAGAGACATGGGGGACTTGAAGAAGCCGAGGCAGATTTTTTTAAATAAGATCATGAACCGCTGGATAGACCGCTACATCATGGTCTGCGCCGCCGTGGGCAAGAGATTCCATGAGACAGAAGGGATACCGGAGGACAGGATGATTACGCTCTATAATGGGGTCGATCTCGAAAGGTTCAACTCATGCAACAGGCCTGTCAGGTCGAGGGAGGAGCTCGGCATCGGCGATGGAGACTTCGTGGTTGGAACTGCGGCTCACTTCAGGCCGGAGAAGGCATACGATATTTTTTTTGAAGGCATAAACGCTGTAAGGGACTCTATCGAAAATCTCAAGGTCATCGTTCTCGGCGATGGCCCCACAAAAAAACAGATAGAGGCGTACTGCCGCGAGAAGGGACTGGAGAGCATCGTAAAGTTCATGGGACACGTCAAAGACACCGAAAACTATGTGCCGCTTATGGATGTCTTCTGTCTTGTACCCAATAAGAACGAGGGATTCTCGAATTCCATACTCGAGGCCATGGCCATGGGAAGGCCCGTCATAGCGACGGATGTCGGCGGAAATGCCGAATCGGTCGTCAATAACGAAACCGGGCTTGTCATTCCGCCGGATGATGCGGAGGCGTTCGCCAAGGCCGTCCTCAGGCTCTATTCGGACGCAGAGCTAAGAATCGGTATGGGCGATAGGGCCAGGAAACGCGTCGAAGAGGTTTTTCCACTGGAGCTCATGATTAGAAAGCACGAAGACCTGTATGAAGACGCGCTCCGCGAAGGCCGCGAGAAGCAATCCGTGGGGGCCCTGTCATGCGCTGAGGCTCAAAAATGAAAAGCCCCCACGTCATTCTCATCTCGATAGATACCCTCCGGGCGGACCATCTTTCGTGTTACGGCTACGGCAAAACCACGACGCCCAATCTCGACAGGCTGGCGTCGGAAGGGACGCTGTGCCGGCGGAATTATTCGACCGGCGTATGGACCCCTCCGGGGCACGCGTCCATGCTCACGGGGCTGTATGTGCCGGAGCACGGAGTTTATGACACGAGAAGGCTTTCGGACAACATCCCCACCATGGCGGAAGTATTGAAGAGGCACGGCTACCAGACCGCCGGCTTCGTAAACAACAGCCAGGTCGGCGAACTCGTGGGTTTCGACAGGGGGCATGACAGGTTCGTCGAGGTCTGGAAGGGCGCGGAAACGGATTCGTTCGCAGCAAGGGCGGTACGGGGGCTGATGAGAAGGTCGAAAAAGATCCTGTTTCATCAGGACAGGGGGGCGGAAAATACGAACAGGAGCTTCGAGGAGTGGCTTTCAAAAGACACAAATGCCGGAAGGCCTTTCTATGCATTTCTTCACTACATAGAGCCGCATAATCCCCTGAATCCGCCCGCCCGGTACAGAAACAGGTATCTGAAAGGCCTGGAGTCGCGGGATATCGACCGGGACAAGGTCGGAAAGGCGGCCCACAACCCGCTCGTATGTTTCGTCGAGGACCTCGGGCTCAACAGCCGCGAGATAGAGTATCTCGTGGCGCTTTACGACGGCGAGATCGAGTATACGGACAGCAAGATAGGCGAGTTGATGTCTTTCCTCAAAGACAGGGGCGTCTATGACGAAACGATGATAATAGTGACGGCCGACCACGGAGAGCATTTCGGCGAGCACGGCCTCTGGTCGCACGTTGCGAGCCTCTATAAGGAAGTCTTGCACATACCCCTCATCATCAAGTTTCCGAAAGGGTACGGATACCTGAGCGAGATAAACGGATATACTCAACTGGTAGACATATTCCCGACTGTGATGGAGGTCGCCGGGATATCCGAAAAGGAAGAGATAAAGACCTCCGGGGTGAGCCTCGTCCATAACGGCAACAACAGGTATCACGAATACGTCTTCGCCGATTGGGAGGGAAGGGTCCCGTATTTCATACAGGACAGGGCCGGGGCAAGCGCGAAAAAGGTGGACATCGAGAGGTTCAAGGTCGAGATGTCCATGGTTCAGGACAGGCTCCATAAGTACATCTGGAAGTCGGACGGCGCGGATGAGCTCCTCGATATTGCCGGAGGAAAAGAGCTGAGCCTCGACGTCTCCGCCCGGAAAGACGTTAGAGATTCTTTGAGGGCAGAGCTTCTTCAAAGGAAAAAGGCAGTTAAAGAGAAAGACGCCGTGGAGAGGACGATGGACGAGGACGTGGAGAAAAACCTGAAGGCGCTCGGGTATCTGTAAGGGGAAGACTGAACTTGCCGTATTTAAAGGAAATCGAAGTGAAAGAGAACGTTTCAGTGCTAAAAAAAATTATTGGACAGTCGAGTGTCTACATGATAGGTGGATTCGTGAGCAGGTTAAGCGCCTTTATAACGCTACCGATACTC
>JAKAIQ010000214.1 GCA_021825035.1 Deltaproteobacteria bacterium
TCCGATCTGTTCCGGAAGGCGCTTGACCGGATAAACCTAGCGGTGGAAATGTCGGTATTCGACAACGTCATGGGCGTTTTCAAGAGGCTCAGCAAAAGATGCGGCCTCAAAAACGCGGTCACCGCAACGAATTGCCTTACGGGCAATGACCTCACGCTACTTGCGGACGTTCCAGCGTACTTCCCGGCAAGGGATCTGCCGCGCAACTATCATTACGTCGGCCCTCTCACGTGGAAGGCAGGGCTTCCGCCGCCTTCCTGGTGGCCTCCGCAAAAGGACGGCGGCCCTTTGATATACGTTACGATGGGCACAACCGGGGTGAGCGACTTTTTTCATGTCGCATGCTCGCTTTTCAGGGCCTCAGGGTTCAAGGCCATCTTGACGACAGGGGGGCAGGCGGTTTCGCGGGAGCCGGCTGACGGCGGGCTGTACCTGGAGCCTTACATGGACGGCGACCTGGCGATGGCAGAATGCGACCTGGCCGTATGCCACGGCGGGAACGGCACGGTCTATCAGGCCCTTGCGCACGGCAAGCCCGTCATAGGCATCCCGACGATACCCGACCAGCTCTACAACATAAGGAGGGCGGAGGCGCTCGGAATAGGCGTCATGCTTTCCTGGAAGGATTTCTCAGCCAATCCATCGAAGCTTCTCGACGTCATCAGGTCCGTTCTCCGCGACAGGACGTTTTACGTCAACGCATCGAGGTTCATGGCGATACTCGGCGCCCGCAACGCCCCGGTGGAGGCGGCCGATATCATATGCTCGCATCTTGGCGTTCAGTAAAACGCGCCGCAACGCCATGCCCGCCGGGGCCAACGGCGATTGAAAACCAGGCGGCTCGGCGTAACGCCGTCCGTTATTTGACTCGCTCGATTTCGCGTGATACCCTCGATTCGTAGACCATCGTTCCTCATGCACAGATTCGGATTGAAATATCACGTGATTTTCCCGATGAAGCGGATTTCCTTATATTTCAGCTAAAGGCGCGCACGTATTCTGCCGATTAAAAATTGAGGGCATGTGACTTTGGTCACTTTTTTCCCGTGACAGAAGGCGCAAAATGAATTCGTGTGGCGGCAGGAACGGAGATACCGTATGTACGGGAACATTTAACGTGGAGCAATTATCATGGAATACATTTCAGAGCGCGCGCCGGATTTCAACCTTCCTTCATTAAAGCGTATCGGCAAGACCGCGGCCATGGAATTCAAGAAGGTGGCTACGGAGGCCGAGATGAGCGAGATATACAGGCTCAGATACAGGGTTTACTGCGAGGAAAAGGGCTTTGAAAGACCGGAAGACCATCCGGGCCGCATCGAGTGCGATGAATTCGACGGGAACTCCATACACTTCATGGCGTCGAGCGGAGGTCATACCATCGGCACCGCGCGCCTGATCCTGGGCTCGGATAAGGAGCTGCCTATCGAAAGGCATTGCCGGATAACCGCCGACCTCTCAGGCCTTGACCGTTCAAGAATCGGGGAGATATCGAGGCTCGCCGTCAGCAAGGAATGCTGCCGCGCGGACAACGGCCTTGACATGGCCCTTGGCGCGAGGCACCGGGTCATCGTGTATGCCCTGTACAAGCTCATATATGTCGAAAGCAGGAAGATGGGGTTTACGCACTGGCTTGCCGTAATGTCCGAGGGGCTTCATCAGCTTCTGAAAAAGACTGGCGTGGTCTTCATGCCCATCGGACCGGCCGTCGATTATCACGGCATCAGGACGCCGTATCTCGGTTCGATAAAAGCGATAGAGGCCGGTGTGTCGAGGTTGAACCCCGAGCTTTTCAAGGAGGCGAGCGAGGAATTGATGCGGCATTTAAGCTATTCTCTTGCCGTCTGACGCAGCCATTCATGGCCAGGTACTTTGATATTCCGGTCTGCCGGGCCTGACATTCGTGAGCTATTCCATGAGCATTGCCGCGCGCCGCAGCGACCTTACCGGTTCAGGCGCGTAGCCCACCCTGAAGAGCATTATGACGGCCCTGCCCTTTTCCATCGGAAAGACCGTCAGCAGGTCCTTTTCGGCCTTCCTTAAAAGCTCCCTATGCCCCTCGTTCAGCCCTTCGCCTCCGGCCATGCGGAGCCTCTGAATGAGAAACGTCACCCCGGTCATCGGCTGAAAGGCCAGCCCGAGAGACGCCGCCGTCAGCCATACCCTTTGGAGTAGCCGTCCGCCTTGCACGAACGCATTATCGGACGTTCCGTCCATGAGTATCATGCCCAGCGCCGACGAGCCGGCGCAAAGCCTGTAACTCCCGGACTGAGCGATGCGGCTGAACCCGCAAAGGTTGGCTATCCTGACGGCTTGCCACTGCCTCATCGCCCTGAAGGCCATCCTTTGGAGGGCATTCAGCCCAAGGGTCCTTATATCGAGCCCGTCCCCGCATTCCTCGGCCTCTTTCTTACTCCACCTTATATGTTCGAAGAGAAAATCATGAAGCCGGCGGTTCTCAAAAAGAAGCCTGTCGTTAAGGCTTGCGGCTTTTGCCGCCGTCTCCATCTCCGTCCTGCCCTCCACGAGAAAAACCTCTCCGCCGCCGATGCTCCCGGCGCATCCTCTGAGGGCCTCCGCGGCGTTACCCGGAAGAGGCGTCTTTTTATAGGCCCGCCTGTTCGTGCATCTTCTCTCGATCTGGGGCAGGAGCCTGTCGGCCTTCACATCGGATTTCTTGAACTCAAGGCAGGCGACTACGCCGTCCACTCCGCCGGAAGGGAACAATCGGATGACGGTATCGCGGCCAATCGTCGCGGCGGAAATCCGCATGTTCTCTATGAGCGCCCCGTGGGCTATGTATGAGGCGATGTTGTTGGCGTTGTAGAGGGACGTGTCCCTGGGGCCGTCGTTTATCACCTGGATCCCGTCTTGAAGAAGCCTGAAACGCCATGGCTGGCAGTTGTCCCCGGACGGGGCCTTTATGCCCGCCTCGATAACGCCCATGAGCAGTTCCCTATCCATGCTCATGGCGGCGCCTGCCTTTTTATCAGGCGGGCGACCCTTTTCAGGAGGACCTTTCTCTTGATGTACTGCAGGGGATTCTTCGCGCCCCAGAAAAGATAGCCTTTTTTGCATAGCCGCCTGTAAGGGTCGAACTGGAAATAGTGCGGCACGGCCTTGACGGAGCCCCTTTGCAGGAGTATCTTCACCGCCTCGGTAGCGACGAGGGCCGCGCAAAGCGCGCAGGCCGATGCGAGCGACGGGGCAGTGCCTGCGGCAAGGTCTACCTTCGAGAGATCCATGTATCGGAGATGAAAGGGCCTCGGGGCGAGGCCAACGGCGAAGGCCGCTATCTTCTCCATTTCACTCATACGGTCGTTTATCCCGAAGTATTCGTCGAAGCTCATGCCGCTTGGGGCGAATATCTGAAGGGTCGAGCCGAAGCCTATCGGCCCGGACGTGACGGCGTAGACGCCCCTTTCCCTGGCCCTGTTGAAAAGGAGCCTTCTTATGTCTATTGAAAAGAAGTCTATCCCGTCCACGACGAGACCCACCCCGCTCAGGAACTCGTCCACGTTTTTCTCGGTCACGCCTTCCGAAAAGGCGGTAACGCGGGCCTCCGGGTTGATGGCCCTGGCCACCTCCGCCATCACGTCGGTTTTTTTCCTGTTCATCGACGCCACGGTCGCGCCGTACTGGCGGTTGAGGTTTGCCGTCTCGAATACGTCGTTGTCGGCGATGTGGAACCCGCCGACCCCGATCCGGGCGAGCGTTGCCAGATGTATCCCCCCGACGCCGCCG
>JAKAIQ010000215.1 GCA_021825035.1 Deltaproteobacteria bacterium
AGAAGGTCACCGATGTGGTCTTTATGTGCGACCTGGCGGATAGAGGGCCCATCGCCTATCGGAAGGCCCCCTTATACGAATACAGGATCCACGATATGCAGGATTCATCCGTCATCCCTCAGGAGATCCTTTCCATGCTCGACGAATTCCTGCTTGCGAGGATAGGCGAATCGCCGCGGCTTTCCACAAAAAAGCGGCGCTATGCGGCGAGACGCTACACGAGGGAACATATCCGTGGTTTGATTGAAAATTACAGAGCCAACAGACCTATACATTACACGATAGGCGGCATTTACGATATCGACTTCAAGCGCTTCAGTCTTATGGAAGCGATCGAATATATTGCCTTGCTTCTTATGCAAAAGCGTGGAATGGCCCGGTCTTTATACGGAAAGGAAACGCGTTGAAGATTGTTAAGGTTTCCACTTCAGGAGGCAGGGGGTTGAGCGGCTTACTTCTCCGGCAAACGCCGGGCGGGCACGGGATCTGGGGGGATTGCCGTTTTGTCGTGAACCAACCGTTGGATCGTTGCGACTGGTGGGTTGTATGCCATCGTTCGGCCTTGCGGCAGCCAGAAACGACCTTCTGTGACCCTGATCATATTGTTTACATTTCGATGGAGCCGGAGGAGATAGGCGTTCCGCATGGTTTTCTCGTCCAGTTTTCAAGACTTGTGCTTTGCGATCGAACCATTTCGCACCCCCAGATAACGTACGCAAACGGACTCACGTGGTGGGCAGGCCAAACCGTCAAGCATGAGAACGGGCACCATTTCGATCCCAACTATCGGTATGACTATGAGAGTTTCAAGGGCATACCTTGCCCTGAGAAAAAGAAGCTCATATCTGTTATCTGCTCAAAAAACTTTTTCTTGCCGGGTCATAAGAAGCGGCTTTTTTTCCTTGAAAGACTCCAACAACATTCGCTGAGCCGTCAAATTGATTTCTTCGGCGGTGGATTTCGTCCTATTGACGACAAATGGGATGCAATCGCGCCTTATAAGTATCACATTGTGCTCGAAAATAGCGTTATTCCCGATTACTGGACGGAAAAGCTCGCGGATGCGTTTCTCGGTTTCTCGCTCCCCGTATATTACGGCTGCCCGAATATTACGGAGTACTTTTCTCCCGAGGCTTTGCGAGTTATCGACATAGACGACTTCGAGCGTTCCATTTCGACGCTTGGGGAGTTGATAGAGCGCGATCTTTTTGACCGGCACCTTGAAGCCATCACCAGGGCGCGCGCGGATGTGCTCGACAGGTACAATATCTTCCAGATGATGTCTGAAATCTGCCGCGAACCAGCGCGGAGGTTTGCTAAATGCAGATTGACGCCTCATGGCAATTTTTTTCGTTCATGGCCGAAGCGGGTGGCCCGTAAGATTATCTACAGGCTGCGCGGAATTCAGGGGGCATGACGATGGAAGTGGCCGGGAAGGATTCCGGGCTTATAAGCGTCGTTATTCCCACTTATAACAGGGCAGAATTCCTGAGGGCAGCGATTGAGAGCGTCCTGGCGCAGACATACCCGAATTTTGAACTGCTGATTCTGGATAACTGCAGTCCCGATCATACGCCTCAAGTGGTCGCAAGCTTCAAGGACGCCCGCATCAGGTATGTCAGACATCTCTGTAATATCGGGCCCCCGGCGAACTGGGTCTATGGAATCAGCCTGGCCAAAGGGAGATATCTTTCCATACTCGGCGACGATGACAGATACAGGCCCGATTTTCTTCTCCATCGAGTCTATCCAATGGCCGCGGACCCCCAGATAGTTATAGCATTCGGTTCCTTTGAATACTGGGACGGGAATTCGGTCATTGCATCCCATGACGCAAGCAACTACAGTGCATCTCATGCGCTTGAAGGCATGAATGCCATAGAGGCCGTGATTGGAGCATATTTTTTTGGGGCCTCATTATTTCGCACCTCGGTAATTCGTGCCTTCTGGAATAGATTTTGCCCCTTCACTAAGTGCGACGATGAGATGATAGGTATACTTTTGGCACGACAACCCGGCAACAGGGTTGTGTGTCTTACGGAATCGGATCTTCTCTACAGGCGTCATGCCGCACAGGACTCAACGGCTTGCATGCGTGCAGTGGCCGAGGCCGGCGGCCGGATGTATAGAATGCTGCTCGAAAAAGAGACCGACAGAAAGGTCCGATGGCTTCTTAGACGTCAACTTGTAAGACATTGGAACCGCAACGGCAGACAGTTTTGGGACTTAGGTGATACCGATCTTTCAGGCAGATGTTTTGTGGAGGAATTAAAGATAGACCCGTTCCGCCCTGTAACGTGGCTTAGGCTGCTCCGCACTTTCATTGTGCGTCCAAAACCGATCCAAACGCAGAAATATTCAAATATATAACAATCAGGCCGTCTGTAAAAAGAAAACAGGTTGAACATACTGTTTTCAATGGCAGGAATGGCATGAATAAGAGCGAACGCCCGCTCGTTACCTTCGGATTGATCGCCTACAATCAGGAGCGCTTCATCCGTGAAGCGGTAGAGGGCGCATTGGCACAGACCTATTCGCCTCTCGAAATCATCCTCTCCGACGACTGCTCGACTGACAGAACCTTTGAAATCATGAAGGGCCTTGCGGATGGCTATGAAGGGTCGCACAGGATCAAGCTTCGCCGGAACGAAAAGAACGACGGAATCTGCTCCCATATCAATAGGGTCTGGTGTGAAAGCGAAGGGCAGTGGTATTTCAACGCGGGCGGCGACGATATTTCGCATCCTGACCGTGTTGCGGACGTGATGAGGTGCGTTGGATCGAACCCGGAAATTAAATTCGTACAGACTTATTTGAAATTGATTGATGAGCGGGGATCAACCATTGGGACAAATACTCACGGAGAGGCGTGCGCGCAATTTGAAAAATCCTCTCTGGCAAGATGGGGACTTAAAGAAAGGCTGGCGAATAAATCACCTAAAACACATGGGGCATGCCTTGCCTACACACGTGAACTATTCGATCGTTTTCCGCCGCTGCCTGAAGGATGCATTTTTGAGGATAATGTTCTTAATTGGCGGGGTGAGTTATTAGGCACAGGGGCGATATTGCGTAAGGAGCTGGTATCTTTCCGCGTCCATGCCTCTCAAATGACGCATTCCAGCGGCGGCTCAGGATTAAAAATTTTTGATAAGAAAAGGCTTATGACGATTAGGGACGGCGTCTGTACGACTTATCAAAATATCATGGATTTAAAAACCGCTGAGTCTATGGGCATTCATGAGGCGGATCTGATAGAGCGGGCGAGACTGTATATGAAAAGGCGCTACAGATATTTTTCTTTAAGAGAATCAGCCATCGCCGGAAAATGGCCTTCGCGATTGCTGCCATTAATGCAGATGCTTCTTATGGGTTCCGGTTTCGCCCCGTTTTCGCGCGATAATTTGTTCAGATCTCTATTGCCCGATCAACTCTATTTCATACTTAAAGAAGGTTTAAAAGAACGTTCACATGAAAGAAAGATTCAGCGCTAAATATGAGCTTGACAGTTCTTCGCATTCTCGGCCATTGTGGCGTATGTTGGGAATTGCTGATAAGGAAGTAAAAACTCACCAGCCGGATAGCTCATCCATGGATAAGGAGTAAGTAGGCGTACTCTGACCTCTCCCCTGAGATTAAAGCCACTTGAAAGTAGAGTCTCCGGGTGTTAAAACACCCAAAGGAGGCTTGAAGATGGCGCGCAAAAGACACACCCCGGAACAG
>JAKAIQ010000010.1 GCA_021825035.1 Deltaproteobacteria bacterium
GACATTCCTTTATTACAGGCTCAAGAACCTCTCCCAGAACTTGGTGGACGAACACATCAAGAACGAGTTGCATACGCTCTCCAACCTCATGACGATAGAAGACCAGCACGGCCAGATAATGACCGAGCTCGCGGAGCTGTCCGCCGCCGCTTCCGGCGAGTATGGCGAGAAGCTCTCCGGCCATTACTACCAGGTAAGCGATTCAAACGGCACGATACTCGTCGTCTCCCAATCGCTGAGGCTCGGCAACGCTACCCTGCCCATCGTCAAGGCCGGCTCCAGGCCCGTATTCACTACCATCAGGGGTCCAGGCGGCGTGCCTCTGCGCATGGTGGCCGAGTCGGCCGATTTCTCCATAGGAAGGCTCACGTTCGAGGCCGGCGACACCGCCACGGACGTCTACAGGGTGCTCCGCTCGTTCTACAGCCTGATCCTCATAATATTCCCGATAGTCTTCCTCATATGCGGGGCCGGAGTATTTATCGTAACGGGCTGGGGGCTGAGGCCGCTGAAGGCCTTCACCGCGAGGATCGGGCAGATTACCGAAGAGAACCTGAGCGAGAGGATCCCGGTGGAAGGGGCGGCCGCTGAATTGAAGCCGCTCGCCTCCAGCTTCAACGCCATGATGGAACGGATCGACGAGTCTTTCGCCAGGCAAAAGCAGTTCCTCTCGGACGCCTCCCACGAGTTGCGCACCCCCACGACCATAATAAAGAGCTTTTGCGACATAACGCTCAGCAGGGAACGGAGCGCCGCCGAATACAGGGAGGCCATGGCAAGGATCGGCAATACGGTCGACAGGATGTGCGCCATAATAAACCGCATCCTCGTGATATCGAGATTCGACAGCAAGGCCATCCGGTTCAAACCCGCAAGACTCGACCTGATGGCTGTCATGGCAGAGGTCGTAAGGCTGATGGAGGCTCCTGCGGCGAAAATCGGCGTAACCGTCGGCGTTTCCGGCGAAAGCGTCATCATAAAAGGAGACCGCGAAGGCCTTGCCGAGGTCTTCACCAATCTCGTGGAGAACGCCGTCAAGTACAACAGGCCGGACGGCCGCGTAGACATAAGCGTTGCCTCCGGCAAAGGCGAGGCCACGGTCGTCATATCCGACACAGGCATAGGCATACCGCCCGGCGAGCTTAAAAGGATTTTCGACAGGTTCTACAGGGTGGACGCATCAAGGGGCGGGACGGCAGGTAGCGGCCTCGGCCTTTCCATAGTGCGGTCGATAGTCGAGGCTCACGGCGGCAGGATCGAAGTCTCAAGCGAAGGGGCGGGCAAGGGGTCGGTCTTCACGGTCCACCTGCCGGTCGGCGGGCCTTCCATTTAACTGCGTTTCAGGAAAAGACTTCCGGCTTTAATCTTTTTTCTATTTTGAACTCAAGGCAGGCTGTTCATGCGGCGCATCCGGATCGGAGGCGCCGCATTTCTTTTCTAACGCCGCCTTAATGGGAGGCTTTATATAATAAAATCGCAGGCCCGGAGAAGGCGGCGGCGCGGGCCGGGGGAATCTTCCGGATGAATTGATCGTCGCGGATTGCGAGGCAATTGATATGAGGTCGATTACGCATGCTATAGGCCAGCTCCTCGCTTTTGTCATAAGCTCGGCTCTGGCGCTTTCTTTTTTATCTTCTTCTGCCGAGGACTGGCTAAGTCTTGCCTGGAAGCTACAGGGCCTCTTTTAAAGTGACCAAAAAATTTTTTTCTAATCCTGCTTTAATGACCGGTTCTGTACAATGAAGGCGTACGATAGATACAGAGAAGGCGCGCGACCCAAAAAGGAGGATAAAATGCAGATAGAAGTCTTAAAAAAGTGTTATCACGTATTGGCGGGGGCGTTCATAGCCGCCGCCGCGTTCTGGACGGTGGCGTCCCTCCATACCGACGGGTTGCTCTAAGCAGGGCGGCCTTTTCTTAACCGTGCCTTGCAGGCTATCCGGAGGAGCCGAAATCCCGCGCCAGGATTCATAGAACATTCAAACCCAGGACAGCCGAACTATCCTTTGGCCGGGATATCTCGCCTCGCTCTTCCAAATAAAGGGGGGTTGCATTAAAATGCAACCCCCCTTCCTTATCCCGGGCGCCGCCGTTGCCGTAAAAAACATGGCGGGAAGACGCGTCAAATAAACCGGCCGAGGACGATGCTCATGAGGCTGATGACTATCGCCCCGCCTATGGCCGTAAAGAATCCGGACACCTGAAAGCCGGTTATCGCATGCCCGACGAGCCAGAGGATAAATCCGTTTATGACGAGCGTAAACAGGCCGAGCGTTATGAGGTTTATCGGAAGCGTAAGGACTATGAGGAGCGGCTTTATCGAGATGTTGAGAAGACCGAGCAGAACCGCGGCCTTTATGACCGGGCTCCAACCCGTGACGTTTATTCCGGGCACAAGATATGCCGCGAGCATGATCCCGGCCACAAGTATCAAAAGCCTCAGCATTACCCTTGATGCGAGACTCAGCATTTTAATGATTTCGCGGGCCCCAACGGCCTGTTGCGCCCGCTTCCCCTTTCCTTGCTGCCGTGAGTTGCGTTCTTGATGATTTCGCGGGCACCGGCGGCCTGCTCCTTCGCGGGCCGGGTCTTTTCAGTCAGACGCCCTGCCCGGCCGCTTTCTTCATGAGCACGTCGAGCATCGTCCGGTGTATCAGCCCGTTAGAGGCGAGGCATTCTGCCCCATGTATCGTAAACGCCGCGCCGTTGAAATCCGTAATAACCCCGCCCGCCTCCTTGACTATCAGCGAGGCGGCGGCGACATCCCAGGGGCGGAGCTTCATTTCCCAGAACCCGTCGAACCTTCCGCATGCGGTATAGCATAGGTCGAGGGCCGCGGAGCCTGCCCTGCGAATGGCCTGCGCCCTCACGGCGAAGTCGGCGAAATGGTCGAGGTTCGTCTCTTGCGACTGCCTGATGTCATAGGGAAAGCCCGTCGCAAGGAGGCTTTTTCCAAGATCCCCTACCCGCGAGACGCCGACCCTTTTGCCGTTGAGATACGCCCCTTTGCCCTTTTCAGCGATAAACAGCTCATCGAGCATCGGGTTGTAGACCACGCCGAGCTTAACGTCATTCGAGTCCTCAAACCCTATCGAGACGCAAAAAAAAGGGAAGGCGTGCGCGTAGTTGGTTGTGCCGTCAAGCGGGTCTATTATCCATCGCCTCGAAGAGCCTGTGACTATCTCAGGCCTTTCCTCGGTCAGGATGGCGTGTTCCGGGAAATCCTTTTTGATGACCGCGACGATAAGGTCTTCGGCCTTTGTGTCCATCTCGGTCACTATGTTGACCGCTCCCTTGTAGTCGATCCTGCCCGCATTTCCCAGACGCTCCCTGAGCAAGAGGCCAGCGGCCTTCGCCGCGTTGACGGCTGTGTCTTTTATATCCATGGGTTCCGGTCTTTTCAGGGTTAATCCCGCCGAGCGTCGTCCCCGAAAAAAATTTTTGCCATCCCCCGGCGTGGAGGCGCGTTTTCGCTGGCTTTGCGGTCTGAAGATAGACCCGTCTTTTGTTTTAGACGGAGAATTTATGGGAAGGCTGCAAAAAAAGCCGAAGCGGCCCGTCGCGTGGAGGTTCGCATGCGCCGGGGCCGGCCTCAGCCTTATTTTGAGGAGCAACAGCCCGAACAGTCCGGCTTGGCCGGGCTTTCCTTGCTGTCCGTGCCTTTTTTAGCGTAGTCGGTGGCGTACCAGCCCGTACCCTTGAGAACGAACGAAGATTGCGAGATGACCTTTTCGACCCTGTTGCCGGAGCAATGGGAGCACTTCTTTACGGGCTTGTCCGAGAACTTCTGAATGACCTCGAAGGTCTTTCCGCAGTCGTTGCAGATATATTCGTAAATAGGCATCTTTAAATTACCTCCGCTTGAAGATTGGAAATGCATTCGCGATCCCCGCCGCTTGCAGCCGGGTCGAACGCGCGAATGGAAATAGTTTCCTTTTATTTGAAAGATCCCTTGCGGCTTGCCGCCGGGAGCTTCCGTCTTTCCGGGCCGCGACGAATTTAGCCGGGCCTTCGTATATTTTAGGGCCATGCGGCCCGAAATGTCAAATTTTTAATCTTTTTTCAAGAAAACGGCAAATATCTCCGCAATGCGCGGGAGACGTTCACGTCACCGTTCATCTCATAATAAAGGGCCTATTTTGCGAGATAAGACCCGAGCGTCTCCCTGGCGCCCTCGAACGTGGCGACGGTCTTTGCCGCCCATTCGGGCTTTACCGCATAGGCCTTCGGAGACGCGTAGCAGGAGTCCACCGCCGCCCGGAGCACCCCCGTCATGGCCGCGACGTAGCTTTTCGTGCGTTGCCTGCCTTCGATCTTGAACGCCGAGACCCCGGCCTCGATGAGATCAGGGACGATGGGGAGGATATTCAGCGACTCCGGATCTTCAAGGACGTATGACATGGTCTTGTCGGGCTTCTCATATCTCCCCTTGCAGCAGGTCGGATACGGCGACGACTCGGCAGCGGAAAGCCTGTTGAGCAGCACGCTATTGAGGGTTATGGACAGCCCCCCGTCAGGGTTGTTGACGAACCTTACGAACCGCGACGGCGAGCAGGCCCCGGTGGTGTTGGTCGAGGCCCCGGTGACGAAGGAGGAGAGATAGCACCTGCCCTCTATGTTTATGCACAGCCCTCCGAGCGCGAAGACCTCTATCTCGACGTCCGTATGGGACTTGAGTTCCTTTATCTCCCCCACGGTCAAGACGCGGGGAAGCACCACGCGCCTTATGCCGAAGTACCTCGCGTAGAAGTTTATGGATTCGTAGTTCGAGGCGCTCGCCTGCGTGGAAAGGTGGAGCGGGGCCGCAGGGTATTTCTCCCTCGCATACCTCAAGACCCCGAGATTGGCTATTATGATGGCGTCGGCCTTAAGCCCAGCGGCCCTGTCCACGGCGGCGTACCACCTGTGGCATGAATCGGCCTGCGGAAAGGTGTTTATGGCGACAAAAAACTTCTTCCCCTTCGCCCTTACGTATTTTATCCCTTCTTCGAGTTCTTTCGGGGTGAAGTTCAGCCCCTCGAAATTCCGCGCGTTAGTGTCGTCGTTGAATCCAAGATATACCGCGTCCGCGCCGCTATCGACCGCGGCCTTCAGGGAGGCGATGTTCCCTGCCGGAGATATTACCTCGACCTTTTTCATGTGCTTGAAAACCGCCGTCCGTCAAGCGGTCAGAATGCATTATACAGCCAAAAGACGAACCTGTAAACATTTTAACCATGGGGGGATCGAAGCCGGACTGCGGGGTTTACTTACAAATGCACGGCCTCGAAGATTCTCGAGGTTTGAAGATTTCTGAGAGAAAGATTGAGTTGATGGTTCTATTTAATCTTTTCAGGGTTAATTCCCCGCCGCGCGCGCTGCAACTTCCATATAGAGGTTTTTGATACCCCGAAGCTTGCTGCGGGTAGGTTCATTTTTACCAAACTCAACATAGCTGAAAACGCTTTTCAGGACTATTACAGGCGAAACCACGGGGATTAGTGCCACATTCCCTTACGTATATCGATAAAGTACTCCTTCAACTCCTCATAGATTTTATTGCAGAACTCCCCGGCCCCAAGGGCCACGCCCTCGTTAAAGAGCTTGCTCGCGCGCGGCATGTCGGTTTCTACGCCCGAGCCGATGGCGTAGAGCCTGGCAAGCTTGCATTTAGCCTCGCCGTCGCCGCCATCCGCGGCAGTGCGCAGCCGTTTGACGTCATCCGGCTTCACCAGATCCTTTTTAATCTCCTCAACCAGAGTGCCGTAACCTGCGGAATCTTTCTTATCCAGTCCGTAACCCCAGCCGACCTTATCACAGCCGATGCCGCCTCCAAGCGCCTGCCCTTCGTCAAAGAACTTTTTTGCCATGGCCATGTCCTTTTCGACGGTGTCGCCCGTTGCGTACATCTTCGCGAGCGAGCATTTCGACTCGCTATTGCCCTTGTCCGCGGCCATGTGGAACCATCTGTACGCCTCCTTATGGTCTTCGGCCGCACCCCATCCGTTCAGATACACACTACCGATGGCGTCCTGGGCGTTTGTATTGCCCTGGTCGGCCGCAAGCTTGAACCACATCAACGCCTCCACAGGGTCGTTGTAGCCCTTCGGGTCGTTGACTCCACTTGTATAACCGTATAGATGCAACATGCCGATATAATATTGCGCATCAACCAACCCCTGCTTTGCCGCAAGAAGTTCCCATTTGGCCCCTTCGTCCCTGTTATCCGCCCAGCCTTCGTAAAGCCCGCCGAGACTCATTTGAGCGTATGCGTTACCCTCTTCCGCCGCAATGCGCAACCACTCGATCGCCTCCCTGGGGTCGTCCTTCTTTACGCCAGCGCCATCCCTGTACATCAGGCCCAGATAATAAGCGGCGCGAAGGTCGCCGCCTGCGTATGCGCGCTTGAAGAACCGCAGGGCCGCTGAGTAGTCTTTTTTACCATACGCGGCAACCCCGTCCTCGTAATCATGGGCGCGTGCAACGGTCGTATCTCCCAGACCGTATCTCCCCGCTACCCTTTCGCAGGCCTGCTCCCCTCCAAGGCCGCGCCCCTCTTTGAGCAATTTCTTCGCCATGGCCGTGTCTCTTTCAACGGCATGGCCGGCGGCATACATCTCCGCTACATAGCACTTCGCCTCGCCGTTGCCCTCATCCGCAGACATGCGGAACCACCTGAGCGCCTCGGCGTAGTCGCGTGGAACTCTCTCCCCGTTCTTATACATGACTCCGAGATCGAAGGCGGCCTCGTCCTTGCCTCCCTCGGCGGCCCTGGCTAACCACCTGACGGCCTCATTCGCGTCCTTTTGCACCACCCAACCCTTCAGATAGATGTTGCCGAGAAGGTATTCGGCGTCTACGTACCCCGCGTTTGCGGAGGCTGTGTACCATTTGAGGGCCTCTTTAGAATCCTCGCGGACTCCTTCACCATTATCATACATCTCGCCGAGGCGGAATTGAGCCTTTGCATGGCCCTGCTCAGCCGCCTTGCGGACCCATCTGTACGCCTCGCTATTCTCTTTGTAATGCTTCTTCCCGAATCCGGCGTAATGCATCATGCCGAGATTGTACTGGGCGTCTGCATCGCCCTTTTCAGCCGCAAGCTTGAACCACTTCAAAGCCTCTTTTTTGTTCTTCGCCACACCCTTACCATCCCTGTACATCAGGCCCATATGGTTCGCGGCACGCAGCTCCCCCGCGGCGTATGAGCGCTTGAAGAGCACTAACGCCTTTGAGTAGTCTTTTTTACCGTATGCGGCAACCCCGTCCTCGTAATCACCGGCAAAGGCGAGAGCGGTACCAGCGAAAAAAATAAGCGCGAACGCCATTAAAATCTTTTTCATCCGGTGCTCCTTTTGAGGGATAGACGGCTATCGTTTGTTGCCCTTCTTCTTTTCGGGCTGGCTGTAAAATTGCATAATGGTCTTGCTGTCAGTTGTCGTCTCATCGTTCCCCGGGTCTGTTGCGAGTATCCCTTCGCTGACCATTTGCCGGTGCCACCCAGACGACTTCGCCTTTTCTTCATCCTTCGGAAATGACCTGAAGTACTCTATCCCTCCGAAGTCGTTCGTAAAATGTCCCGCAAGTATGTCTCTTGCTACGCTGTCCGCCCACCTGTATGAATTAAAGTCATCGCCTTTAAGCTTATGGGGTACTCTGTTGTCATTCCCCGGGTTCCAGGCTTCGTTCCAGCGCGGGCTTTTGTACCCTGCGAACTTTTTAGGCTCATTTATCACCCCCGGAATCGTGTCGGGAAAGGCATCAGGGTCCTTCATCCTGTTCATTATCGACATGCCGAGCTTGTACATCCCAAGCTTCTCAAGGTTGCCTCCCTCGGCATAGATTAAGCTCCTCAGGTAATTTACGTCATCTTCAGTGTACGGCGGCATGGATTTACCTCCTTATTAGCGGTTTTTTGAACGAAAGTCAAGCAGCCGACGTGCTTATCGTCTTTAGATAACGCATCAATAAATTTTGTTGTGCCGAGCAACTGACTATTGCCTTATATTCATACCTTTGCCGAGCTATGTCCAGGACAGATGTCCACGGATGAGAACCAATTTTTTGTTTTAAAACAGGGATTACCGAGATTTTTCCGTCAGATGGCGGGTTTTTAGCTATGCGCGACGTCACGATTAGCGGCAAAAACTCGCACCGCTGCATCAAATTGCAAAATGCGACATTTCACGAAGGACTATCGAAGCCGCCTGACCCCGGCGATGCGCATCTTTAGCCCTTCGTCCTTTAGAAAACAGGATGACGGGGAATAACGCGTCTAATCGGCCGCCATAAAAAAACCGACGACCGGCCGTCTTTTTTGCGGAGCCGCTTTTGGGACAGGCTTATCCTCGACCTTCAAAGAATCCTTGCCGAGGTCTTTCCGGCTTCATCTTCGGAGCGTTCGAGCGCGAGCGTCTTAAGCCTTTTGAGGTCTATCTTGCCGGTGGCGGAGGTGGGCAGGGCATCGAGGCAGACGATGTCTTTCCTCTTGGGTATCCATAGCACGGGGATGTTCGCCTTCATGAGCGCGTCCCTGACCTCTAAAGGTGAGGCCCCTTTCTTGGTGTGAAAGGCGACGAGCCTCTCTCCCCTTTCGGCGTCCGGGACTGCCGTTACCGCGCAGTCGCACCCAAGGGCGGCGGAGACCGTCTCCTCGACCTTCATGTGCGGCACCATCTCTCCCGCGATCTTGCTGAATCTCGAAATCCTGTCGGCTATCGTTATAAACCCGTCAGGGCCGATGGAAGCGATGTCGCCAGTCACGTACCAGCCGTCTTTTATCGCCTCCCTGGTCCTCGCCGGGTCGCCGAGGTAGCCCGCCATCACGTTCGCGCCTTTCACGAGAAGCACCCCTTCTCTTCCGGCGGGAAGCTCGCGGAGGCTTTCCGGGTCCACGACCTTCACGGCGACTCCGGGGATGGCGTGCCCGACCGTGCCGCGCTTGAACCCGGCCTGCCTAAGGTTCCTGTGCTCCACGTCCGGCACGTTCACGGAAACGACCGGCGAAAGCTCGGTGCAGCCGTACCCTTCCATAAGCTCGATCCCGAATCTGCTCTTGAAGTCCCTGGCCACGTTCTCCCTGAGCTTCTCCGCGCCGGCCACGGCGTATCTTATGGTCGCGAAGTCGTCCGGCCGGCACCTCTTTACGTATCCGCCGTAGAAAGACGGGGTCCCTATAAGGATGGTCGCCCTGTGCATGCGGCAAAGCTCTCCGGTCGTCTTGGCGTCGAGCGGGTTTGCGACATAGACCGCGCCGAAGCCCTCGATGAGCGGGAGCCAGAGGCCGGCCGTGAAGCCGAAGGCGTGAAAAAACGGCGGAACGCCCATGATGACGTCTTTTTCGGTAACGCTGAAGACCTGCGTGAATCCTTCGAGGTTCGAGATGATGTTATGGTGAGTCAGTACCACGCCTTTCGGGTCGCCGGTGGAGCCGCTCGTGAAGATGACGGTCGCGGGGCGCTCCGCGCCTCCCCCCTCGGCGCAGAACGCGCCTATCGCCCTGTGAGGGAGGGCGAGGGCCGTAAGCATGGCCGCGGCCTTTCGCAGCCGGCCTATACCCGAAACGATGTCCTCGAGATAAACGTGCGCGCCGGATTCTTTAAGCCCGGCTTTCTCCGCGAAGGCGCGCGAGGTGATCGTCTTTTTTATCCCGCACTTCCGCATGGCCTTGGCGATGGAGTCGTCGCCTGCGGTGAAATTGAGGTTTACCGGCACCTTCCCGGCCATGAGAAGGGAGATATTCACGAGCGCGCAGGCTACCGTCGAAGGGAGCATGACCCCGACGTATTCGCCTTCAAGGGCCCTCAGCCCGGCGGAGAGGGCGAGACTCGCGGAAAGCATTCCCCCGTAAGTGATGGTCCTGCCCGTCGAATCCGCGGCGCAGAAGGAGAAAAAGCGGTTCCTCGCCGTCCTGATGAACCTCAGGTGGAGCATGTCGTCATCCGATCTCCTCAGGTCAACGGCCCTGCACGCGAGCTCCATCACGGCCTGCCTGACCTCAAGCGCGCTCGCCGTGGACTTCATCGGCCTGCCGAACGATACGGTAACCGGGTACGGGAAGTGCCTTGGGAACTTCCAGAAAAACCCCCCTCCCTTGAAGCTGAAAACCGACCCCCATACCCTGTCGAGGTGAACCGGGATCACCGGGACGTCCAGCCCCTCGACTATCCTCTCGAACCCCTTCTTGAACGGCAGCAGGTTCCCGGTCCTGCTTATCTCACCCTCCGCGAAGATGCAGACCACGTGCCCGGCAAGAAGCTCCTGCCTCGCCCTTTCGAGGGAGCCGAGGATCTCCCTTCTGTTGCCGTCGGCGACCGGGAGCGCCTTCATCAGGCGCAGGAACCATCCTATGAACCGCAGCTCGCAGAAAAAGTCGTAGACCATGAACCTGATGAATCGCTGGACGCAAGCGCCTATGAGGAGCCCGTCCACGAACGACATATGGTTGCAGACGAGTATCGCGGGCCCCCTCGCCGGGACGTTCTCGTGGCCGTCGGTCTTTATCCTGTAGAGGGTATGCGTGAGCATCCAGAGAAGGAGGCGGGTGAAAAAGTCCGGAAGCGCGGCCACGAGGACGGCCGTCGCCGCTATCGTCAGGAGCCCGAAGATGAATATTATGCTGTCCGGGCCGATCTTCAAAAGGCCGTTGAAGAAATAGAGCGCCCCGGAGGCGAGGAGGATGCCGGCGGTATTGATGAAGTTATTCGTCGCTATGATCCTCCCCTTCTCATCGCTTTCGCTCTTCTGCTGGAGGAGCGCGTTAAGCGGGATTATGAAAAGCCCGCCGGAGAATCCGAGCATCATGAGCGCCGCCGCGGCCCTCATGTACGAGGCGCGGGAATACGCCAGCAGTATCGAGAACACGCCCATGCCTATGGAGCCGAGCGGCACGAGGCCCGGCTCGATCTTGTCGCCGGAAAGAAACCCGGCGGCAACGCTCCCGGCCCCTATGCCTACGGCGAGGAAGGTTATGAGTATCCCGACCCAGAGGTCGGACAGGCCCATCACGCCCTTGCCGAGAAGCAGTATGTCCATCTGGAGAAGGGAGCCGAGGAACCAGAAATACGTTATGGCCGAGACCGTAAGCAGGAGGAACCTGTTCCTGAGAAGCCTTTTGAAGCCGCTGTATATCTCGCCCCACGGGTTGAGCGAGAACTCCTTTCCGGGCGGCGGGTCGGCGACCCTCGATATGCCGAGGCTCGCGGCCGTCCCGGCCACGGCTATGACGAGGAGCGTCAACCCTATGAGGTCGAGCCTGTGTTTCCAGCGCGCGAAAAGGAACGTCCCGGCGGACGTGCCGAAGATGATGGCGAGGAAGGTCGACATCTCGATCAGGCCGTTGGCCCGCGAGAGGTCCTCGCTCCTGAGCATCTCCGGGAGTATCCCGTACTTGGCCGGGCCGAAGAAGGTGGAATGGAGTGACATGAGGAAGAGGGTCGCGAGCATCAGCCCGATCCTGCCGGAAACGAAGGCGAAAAGGCCGAAACCCATCGCGACGACCTCGAAGCTCTTCGTTACGATTAGCACCTTCCTCTTGTTGTGCGCGTCCGCGAGATGGCCCGCGTAGCCCGAAAAGAGGAAATACGGCAGGATGAACACCGCGCCCACGAGCGAGACGTAGGCGCTCCCCGCGTATGGGCCGCTGGCCATATCGACGGCCACCAGCGACAGCACTATCTTGAAGGTGTTGTCGTTGAACGCGCCGAGGAACTGCGTCCAGAGAAAGGTCTGGAAGCCGCATGACTTCAAAAGGTCGCTGTATTTTCCCTTTGCCATGTTCCTTTTTCGTCAAATCCCCGTGACCGTGCCGTCCGGGGCAAGGCCGATCTTCTCGGCCAGAGGATGCTCCGGCAGGCCCGGCATTAGAAGGATGTTTCCGCACCGCGCCGTTAAAAAACCCGCCCCGCCGTTCGGGGTTACGCGGTCTACCGTGACCCTGAAGCCGGCGGGCCTGCCGATGAGGCCGGGGTTGTCCGAAAGCGACTTCGGCGTCTTGGCCACGCATACCGGCAATCCCCCGTAACCGAGCCTTTCCGCGTCGGATATGTCTTTTTCGGCGCCCGCGGCAAAATCAACGCCCTGCGCCCCGTACATCTCCCTCGCTATGACGGATATCTTATCCTTCACGCGCATGCCTTCGGGGTACAGGAAATCGAAGCCGTTGTCATCGCGCGGTTGCGCTATCCACTCCGCGAGCCCTACCCCTCCCCTTCCGCCCTCGTCCCGGACGCCGACCGCGAAGGCCGGAACGCCGAGCCTTTCGATCATCCTTAAGACCTCGCGCAGTTCCGCGTCCTCGTCGCCGCCGAAGCGGTTTATGGCGACCGCCGCCGGAACGGAGAACCTTTTTATGTTCTCGACGTGCTTCTCCAGATTGGCGAGGCCGCGCTCGGCGGCGCCCATGTCTTTGGCGTTATAGTCCTTCGCCCCGCCGTGAAACCGGAGCGATCTCAGGGACGCCACTATCACCGCGCCAGAGGGCCTCAGGTTGCCTGTCCGGCATTTTATGTCAAAGAACTTCTCAGCGCCGAGCTCCGTCGAGAACCCGGCCTCGGTCAGGACGAAGTCCGCCAGCTTCAGGGCCGTCGAGGTGGAAATGAGGCTGTTGCATCCGATCGAGATATTCCCGAAAGGCCCGCCGTGCATGAAAACCGGCGCGCCTTCGATAGTCTGGACGAGGTTGGGGTGCAGGGCGTTCTTGAGCAGGGCCGCCGCCGCGCCGTCGACGTTAAGGCGCTTGAGCGTCACCGGACCCCCGTTCCGGTCGAGGGCGACGAGGATCGCGCCAAGCCGCGCCCTGAGGTCGGCGAAGTTCCGGCTGAGGCACAGTATCGACATGACCTCCGACGCCGCCGAGATGAAGAACTCCTCCTCCCTCTCGTGCTCGCCCCCGGCCCCGATGCGCACGCGCCTCAATGCCCTGTCGTTTACCGATGACACCCGCCTCCAGAAGATCCTGCTTGCGTCGATGCCGAGGGCGTTTCCATGGTGCAGGTGGTTGTCTATGACGGATGAGATGAAGTTGTGCGCAAGCGCCACCGAACTGTCGTCCCCGGTGAACTGGAGGGATATCTCCTCCACCGGCTCCACCCTCGAAAGCCCGGAGCCGGTGGCCCCGCCCTTCGAGCCGAGGAAAGGGCCTATGGAAGGCTGTCTCAGGCAAGCCGCCGCATTTTTCCCGATAAGGCGCATCGACTGGGCAAGCCCTATGGTAAGCGTCGTCTTCCCCTCGCCGGCTGGGGTGGAACTCATTGAAGTCACGAGGATGAGGGAGCCGTCCTTCTTTTTTTCCAGCCCCCCGAGAAGGTTTGCGTTGACTTTGGCCATGTAGCGGCCATAGGGTATCAGGAAGCCCCGAGGTATCCCAAGCCCCGAGGCTATTTCTTCTATAGGCTTCAGCTGTCCCATGACCGCCATATGATACCACATTCCCGTCGCCAAAGTATATGCGCTCGGTTCACCGGCGGCTTTTCGCCTGCTGCGTCAATAAAGTGTCGATGAAAGGAGCCGGGGGCTCGCATGGCGGCAAAGCCGCAAGAGGGGGCTAAGCCTTCGGTTGCGGCTAAAACATCATTTTTTTCGCCTTCATTCCGAGGGACTCCGCGAGGCGCGCGTTCGTGACCGCGCCGTTATGAATGTTCACTGCCTTCATCATCGCCGGGTCTTTTTCGACCGCCTGCCTCAGGCCGAGGTTCGCGAGCTTGAGCATGTAGGGGAGGGTCGCGTTGGTCAAGGCGTATGTCGAGGTCATCGGGACCGCCCCCGGCATGTTCGTAACGCAATAGTGCAAGACCCCTTCGACTTCATATACCGGGTCGGTGTGCGTCGTGGGCCGGGTGGTCTCGATGCAGCCGCCCTGGTCTACCGACACGTCAACGATGACCGAGCCTTTTTTCATGAGCCCTAGCATCTCTCTTGTGACGACCCTCGGCGTCCTCGCACCCGGTATGTGGACGGCCCCTATGAGAAGGTCGGTCTTTTCAAGGGAATCCTCCACGTTATGAGCGTTGGACACCAGGGTGTTTATCCTGCCGGCGTGGAGATCGTCGAGCGTCCTCAGCCTCCCGGCGCTCGTATCGAGCGCCGTCACCTCCGCTCCGAGGCCGAGCGCGGCCTTTGCGGCGTTGGCGCCGACCACCCCCGCGCCTATGATCGTGACGTTGCCCCGCCGAACCCCCGGAACACCTCCGAGCAGGACGCCTTCGCCGCCGTAGGCCTTCATGAGATAGTGCGCGCCCGCCTGCACGGAAAGCCTCCCCGCGACCTCGCTCATCGGGGTGAGCGCAGGGAGCGTGCCGTCCTCAAGCTCAAGCGTCTCGTAGGCGATGGCGGTCACGTTCTTTTCAAGAAGCTCCTGCGCGAGCCCGCGGCCCGAGGCGAGATGGAAGAACGTGAATATGACGAGTCCGCTTCTGAAGTACGGGTACTCCGCCGGCATCGGCTCCTTGACCTTGAAGACCACGTCGGCCCCTGCGAAGACCTCGCCGGGAGAGGGGATTATCTCAGCCCCCGCGCGCTCGAACTCCCGGTCGGCTATGGAGCTTCCGGCCCCGGCGCCGGACTCCACGAGCACCGTGTGTCCGGCGTCGGTCAAGGCACGCACCCCGGAAGGCACTATCGCCACCCTGTATTCGTTATCCTTTATCTCCTTCGGCACGCCTATTTTCATGAATACCCCTTTCAAGAGTTTTAAGCCTGCGCCGCGCGCCCGCTCAACCCCGCTTAACGAGCGGCAGGACCTCGGTCTTCAGGAACTCGATGTCTTTTTCGAGCGCGTCCGTCGCGGAACCGCTCAAGGGCACGGCCTTGAAGGGCTTGTCCCTCAGGAAGGTCGACCGGAAGATATCGTTATTTTTGGAGTAGAAATCATCGGGCATCACTTCCGGGGCCTTCGCGCCGTTCATTATGGCCCAGGCGAGCGTCCAGGCCCTCGCGCAGTTGCCGATGTCGTAACCGCCTCCGCCGAGGGCGACCCACGGGAGGCCCATGGCGCTGAAATCCTTGACCATCTCCTCAAAGCCGTTCGTCGTGAGGCTCAAGTTGGCCATGGGGTCGGTCTCGAAGGTATCGACACCGAGCTGCGTAACGAGTATGTCGGGCTTGAAGGCCATTATGAACTCCGGCACTACCTTCCTGAACGCCGCTACGAACGCCTCGTCCCCGGCTCCGGGCGGAAACGGAAGATTGACCGAGTAGCCCCTCCCTTCCTTCATTCCCATATCCGTAACGAAACCGGTTCCCGGAAAAAGCCACTGCCCGCTTTCATGTAGCGATATGGTAAGCACCCTGTCGGAATCGTAGAAGGCGTACTCGACCCCGTCGCCGTGGTGGGCGTCTATGTCCACGTAGGCCACCCGCCGGCCGTGATTCACGAGATGCTTTATGGCTATCGCCGGGTCGTTTATGTAACAGAAGCCCGACGCCCGATTGGGCATGGCGTGATGAAGTCCGCCCGCTATGTTGAACGCGACCGCCGCCTGTCCGGTCATGACGAGGTCAGCCGCCATGATCGACGCGCCGGTGCAATAGCGCGACCATTCGTAGACCCCGTTGAACACCGGGTTGTCGCCGAAGCCCAGGCCGTGGGCCGGGCCGTCCACCGGGATTATGCCGGTATTCGCCTCTTTGAGGATTTTGAGGTATTCCTGGGAGTGGAAAAGCCGCAGGTCGCTTTCGCGCGCCTGCCGGGCCTCCGCCAGAGCGGCGTTCGGTAGATCGAAGAGGCCGAGCTTTTCGATCAGTTCATGCGTGAGCTTGAGCCGCACGGGCTTCATCGGATGGTTTGCGCCGTAGAAAAAAGAGCCGAACTTCTCGGAATAGAGAAAGGCCGTCTTCTTCACAGACTTCTTCATCCCTTCAAAGAAAAGGCTTGGGAGGCGGCGCCCGCGGTCAGACTATTTCTTGTCCCTGTCGAGCGGCCTGGCCGGATTCCTCAGGAGCGTCTTTCTGGGACGCGTGGCGACCGAATGGTCCTTCGGAGGCGTAATTTTTTTCATCAGGTGAAGCCTTCCCTGTTTTTTAAGTCTTGCGTATATCCTTGCCCACGCGCATTCGTTTTGAGCGTCGACCTCGCACATCCCGTCCACCACGCCGCCGCACGGCCCGTTAAGCAGGCCTTTCGGGCATTCCGTATGCGGGCATATTCCCGCCGTGTCGTCGAGCACGCATTCGCCGCAGAGCGAGCAGCCCTCGAAAAACCTCCCGTACCTCTCGACCGTTGCAAGATAGAGCGAATCGAGGGCCGGCAGAACCGGAACGTCATCCCTGGCCGCGTCCGCGACCGTCCGGACGCCAGCGCCGCAGGCAAGCACGAGGACGGCGTCCGCGCCATCCGGCCCGTCTTTTTCCCTGTATTCCTTCAAGACCATCTGCCTGTAGCACGTCACCTCGGGAAGCGAGCTGCCTATGACCTCGAACCCGTTTTCCGTCAGCCTGCGCGCCATCTCCTCGAGCTCTTTTTTCCCGCCGGTATTGCACTGCTCGGCGCAGGTGTCGCAGCCGAAAAGATAGACCCGCTTCCTGCCTTCGAGGGCCTGGGTTATCTCGCTTAATTCCTTTTTCCTGGTGATTATCATCTATCGTCCGGCCCCTGCAAGGCTCATCCTCGCGGCCGCGACCGTGTTATGGAGGAGCATTGCTATCGTCATCGGCCCGACCCCGCCGGGCACCGGGGTTATCCATGACGCGTTCCTGGCCGCCGCCGCGAACTCGACGTCGCCGACGAGTTTTCCGTCCGGAAGCCTGTTTATGCCGACGTCGATCACGACGGCCCCTTCCTTTATCCACTCGCCTTTAACGAACTCGTGCTTCCCCAGGGCCGCCACGACGATGTCGCCCCTTCTTATCTTCTCTTCGATGTTTCTCGTCCTCGAATGGCAGACCGTGACCGTCGCGTTCCGCTTGAGCATCATGAGCGCCATCGGCTTTCCCACGATATTGCTCCTTCCGACGATAACCGCCTCCCTGCCCGACACGTCGATGCGAACCGCTTCGAGCATCTTCATTATGCCGAGCGGCGTGCATGGCTGGAGGAGCGGATTTCCGGCGACCAGCCTGCCCAGATTGTATGGATGAAAGCCG
>JAKAIQ010000216.1 GCA_021825035.1 Deltaproteobacteria bacterium
AAGGAGTTAGAAAATCTTGGTTGTTTGAACTTAAAATCCCGAGGGGTGAAAACCCCGTGCCGGTTCGATTCCGGCCTCGGGCACCATTTGAACCCGCCTGAATCATTGGCGCATAAAACAATGCCTCCCTGAATTTTCGGCTGCGTTCAGGCGCGGTTTTCCGGCCGCGCAGAAACCTCGACCGCGAACCTCTCATTCGTGCGCAAGCCATAGGCCTCCTCCGTATCGAAGAACGTGACGCCGCGTTCCATTGGATAATGGAACCGGCCGTCCGCCTGCCGGCGGCGCTCATGGTTTGTAATCCCGGTCACAGCCTTTTAAAGCGGCCGGAATCTAAAATGCCGTCATGCATTACAATGGAAGGCCACGATGAAGGACGCTATAGAAATGAGACCCGGCGCGATACGGATAGTCGCCGCAAAAGGCGGAATGTGCGTCATCGAGTACGAGGTAAGGGAGACGGAGGAGCCGGGGAGCGTGCCGAACTGGTTTCCGGGCGTCATACTCCTGCTGAGGGACGAGATAGAGGATGACGAAAAGATAATCGTCGAGGCCGGCATCATAAGGATCGCGAAAAAAACGGCGATGGACAGGTTCCTCGACTGGGTAAGGGGCCGCCGGGGCGCGGGGCAAGGCCCTGGCAACGCGCAAGGCGCAGACCGCCCAAAAGAGGAAACGCGCCACTGAGCGGCGGCCTTTGCGAACGCTTGCATGCGGCCGGGCCTTGCCGTCTTTTCGTCCGCCGCACCCCCTGCCTCTCCGGTCTCCGACCGCACGCCTCCATATTCAATCTTTTCCGGGTCGATCCCCGGCGGCGCGCGCCGCGACTTCCTTTCGCCCGAAACCATGCGGCCGCGATTGACACCGGCACATAAAAATTATAGAATGAGGCGTTTCCGCGGCTCCGGTACGATAACGGAGCCTTACATCAAAGAAGAATATGCAAGAGCCAAAGGGCGGCAAGGACGCTCATGGCGCCGTCCTCGGCGCGTCCGCCCTCGCCGCGTTCATAACCTTCCTCGTCTATCTGCCGTCGCTTAAGAACGGGTTCGTAAGCTACGACGACCCGGTCTACATCACGGGCAACCATATCATCCGTTCTCTCGGCCTGAGGTTCCTGAAAGGCGCGCTTACGGAGACGGTTTCGAGCAACTGGCACCCTCTCACGATGCTTTCATGCGCCATCGACTACGCGCTCTGGGGCCTGAGGCCGTGGGGTTATCATCTGACCAACATCATCCTCCACGCCCTCAATACCTTTCTTGCCGGCCTGCTAACGGCAAGGCTGGTCGCTCTGTACAGGCGTGAATATTCGGGGGCCGCGCTTGCCGGGTTCATTACCGCGCTCCTTTTCGGCCTTCACCCGCTCCACGTCGAGTCTGTTTCGTGGATCTCCGAAAGAAAAGACGTCCTCTCGGCCTTCTTCTTCCTCCTGAGCGCGCTTTCCTACCTGCGCTTCTCGCAGGGCGATGGAAAATGGCCTTATTACCATGCCTCGCTCTCTTTTTTCCTCCTCGCCCTCCTCTCGAAGCCGATGGCCGTCACCCTGCCCGCGGCGCTCCTCATACTCGATTACTGCCCCCTCGAAAAATTGGGGCCTGGAAAAAACAACGTGAAGCCGGTCGTCGAGAAGGTCCCGTTTTTCGCTCTGAGCGCGGCCATCTCGGCAATCACGTTGCTCGCCCAGCGAAGCGTCATGGCAAGCCTTGAGTCGTACACGCTCTCGTTTCGCCTGCTTATCGCCGCGCGCGCCTATGCCTTTTATCTCTACAGGACGGTCCTCCCGGTGAACCTCGCGCCGTATTATGACAGGCCCGTGCAGACCGGCTTCTTTTACGTTACGGTCGCGCTGTCAGCGACGGCCCTCCTGCTTTTGACCGCCGTCTCTTTCGCTTCCGCCAAAAGGTGGGCCGCGGCCGCATGGCTCTATTACCTCGTAACGCTTTTGCCGGTGATAGGCATCGTACAGGTCGGGGGGCAGACGGCCGCCGACAGGTACATGTATCTTCCGAGCCTCGGGCCGTTCGTCCTCATCGGGGCCGGGGCGGCGTCGCTTGCAAGGCGCGGCAAAAAAACCCTTTACCCCGCGATCGCGGCCCTGGCCGCCGTCTTAGCCGTGTTTTCGGTACTGACCGTGAAACAGGAGGCGGTCTGGAAAGACACCCCGTCGCTGTGGCGCCACGAGATCGAGGTCTCTCCCCGAAAGGTAAAGATAGCGTACAACAGCCTCGGAGCCTACTACTCCAAACGCGGCGATTACGGCCGCGCGCTGGACGACCTCAATACCGCCATCTCGATCGACCCGCGATACATGCTCGCCTACAACAATCGCGGACTCGTCTACAAGGAGCTCGGTTATTACAGGCCCGCCATAGACGATTTCAGCGTTGCCCTCAGGCTCGACCCGGATAATTCGCTGGCGCTTTTGAACAGGGGAGACACCTACGCGGCGGCCGCGGACTATGCAAGGGCGATGGATGATTACGGCGCCGCCCTCAGGCTCGACCCCAAAAACCCGCTTATCCATGACGCGCGCGGCCTCGTTTACATGAATGGCGGGGATATGCGAAGCGCGCTGGACGATTTTGACGCGGCCATCAGCCTCGACCCCTCCGACCCGCTGCCCTACAACAACCGCGGAAGCATTTACGCGCGAATGAAGGAATACGGCCTTGCCATAAAAGACTTCCGTTCGGCCGTAAGCCTCAAGCCGGACTTCGGCCTCGCGTACAAGAACCTCGGAACAGCTCATTTGGAGGAAGGGCGTTACGACGCCGCCATAGACGACCTCGGCAGGGCCGCTTCTATCAGCCCCGGCGACCCGGCCGTCTATCTAATGAGGGGCGCGGCCTTTCTTGACGCCGGGAGCTACGGGAAGGCGATAGACGACCTGAACAGGGCCGTGAGGATCAACCCGCGGCTCGGAGCCGCCTATTACTATCTCGGTGTGTCCTACTACAGGGCCGGGCGGCCCGGCCCGGCAACGGAGTTTTTAAGAAAGGCCTCCGGCCTCGGCGTAAAAGAGGCCCAGGAATTCCTGAACAAAAATGAGATGGGACGGGCCGGAAAATGAACCTCCGGCGGCTTGTTGGTTTCAAAGGTTTGAAAGAGCCGGAGGCAGTTCAGCGGCCGCCTCAAGACCCGGCCGTCGGCATGCCGCGCGCCTTTCGGATTTTTTCAGCGGAAGGAGGCGTCGTTTGCCGCATCCTGCCCTAAATTCAACCTCTTTTCAAGCTCCCCGCCGCGCCGCGCGTAGATGAGGAAGCCGTTGCTGGAGCTTATGAAACGATAGCGGCTCATGAGCCACATGAATACCGGGTTGCCGTACCCGCGGCTCAAATAATACGTGTTCACTATGAAAAGCTCCGGCCTGCTCTTCTCGAGGTCGCGTATCACGTCCCTTGAAAGGCTCTCCCTCAGCGGGCCCGCGTGAAGCGGCAGGCTGAAAAACAGCGCCGACGCTGGCCTGCGCCCGGTATCGAAGTATATCTCCGGGTCGTATCCCCATATGAAGAACGTCTCGTCCGGCGCGAGCAGGCGGTTCAGCCCCATGCTCAGCGTCTGCGACTTGACGCGGAACGGGCCGTATTTTTTCATCGACCATTCCCTGGCGGTCAGGGCGTAGAAAGGCGCCTCATGATAAATAAGCAGGACGAGGCTGACGGCGGCCGCG
>JAKAIQ010000217.1 GCA_021825035.1 Deltaproteobacteria bacterium
CGATGAGTATGCCGGCTTTGCCTTTGGGCTCGGCATAGAGCGCATTGCCATGCTCAAGTTCGGCATAGATGATCTGAGGCTTTTCTTTGAAAACGACATAAGGTTCCTTCGGCAGTTTTAATTTTTTATCTTTTAAAAGCTTCGGTTAAGCCATTCTAATCCAAAAAAACAATATATTTACAGGCGAGTCCAAATGCTTTTCAGCTACAACTGGCTAAAGGAGTATATAGGTAATTTGCCGCCGCCTAAAGAACTCGCGGACAGGCTTACCATGTCCGGCACCGAGGTCGAAAGCGTTACCGCAACCGGGACGCGGATAAAGGGCGTGGTTACGGCAGAGATATTGACGGTCGGCAAGCACCCTAACGCAGATAAGCTTCAACTGTGCGAGGTTCGGACGGACGCTGAAAAGTATCAAATCGTCTGCGGCGCGCGGAACATGAAGGCCGGCGACAGGGTGGCGCTGGCGCTCGCCGGGGCTGAACTCCCCAACGGCATTAGAATAAAGATATCAAAGATACGCGGGGTGGAATCCCAGGGCATGATGTGCTCCGAGACCGAACTCGGACTCAAAGAGACTTCGGAGGGTATAATGATCCTCCCTCCGGACACCGCTCTCGGCATGGATATTAACGTCATCCTCGGCTTAAGTGACTTTATGATGGAAGCCGGCGTTACGCCGAACAGGGCGGATCTCCTTTCGGTAAAAGGGCTCGCAAGAGAGATCGCGGCCGTAACGGGCGCGGAGTTCAGGGATAAGGCTTTCCCAATCGAAGAGACCGGCGGTCCGATCGAGAACTATATCGCGGTTAAAATAGTAGCGGAAGGGGTCTGCAGAAGGTACTCGGCACGAGTGATAGAGGGAGTTACGGTGGGCCCGTCTCCGGATTTTATAAAAAGAAGGGTCGAAGCCCATGGCATAAGGTCTATAAACAATATCGTCGATATAACCAATTATGTCCTTCTTGAACTGGGCCAGCCGATGCATGCCTTTGACCTCGACAGGATCAATGGCCGGGTCATAAGCGTAAGGCACGCCAAAGGCGGCGAAAAGATAAAGACGCTCGACGATAAAACAAGGACCCTCGATCCTTCCATGCTTGTAATAGCCGACTCAGTTGAGCCTGTGGCCCTTGCAGGCGTTATGGGCGGGCTCGGCACGGAGGTGACTGATTCAACCAGGACGATACTCCTTGAAAGCGCATGGTTTGACCCGGGGATAGTCAGAAGGGCTTCGAGAAAGGCCGGGCTCTCAACGGATTCATCATACAGGTTTGAGCGGGGCGTGGATATTGAAGGAGTTACGCGCTCCCTCGATATGGCCGCCAGTCTTATAAACGAGTACGCGGGAGGAAGAACGGCAAAGGGAATAATCGACGTTTATCCGGACAGGCTCGGTATTAAACCCATAGAATTCAGGATTAAACGTTCTGCGGATCTTCTCGGGATGACCCTGTGTGAAAAAGACATAACTGACATATTCGGAAGGCTCGGTATCGGTCTCGGCGCTTCTCGCGAGGGCGTCTTGCTGGCAACGCCTCCATCGTACAGGATGGACTTGAAAAATGAGACGGACCTCATAGAGGAGCTGGCGCGAATTTACGGGTACGAGAAGACGCCTACAGTGCCGCCGGTGGCGGAGCTGAGACCAAGTAATCCGGCGAAGTACTCAGTCTTGAAAAGAAAGACAAAGGATATCCTTACGCGTGCGGGATTGCTCGAGGTCGTAAACTATAGTTTCGTGTCACGCGAAATGCATGGCATATCCGGGCCGGGTGATAAGAATGGTATTGCCCTGTTGAATCCCTTGACGGAAGAGCAGAGCGTTATGAGAGTCAGCCTCATGCCTTCGCTTCTTGAAAACCTGAGGAGCAATCTGTCCAAGAAAAACGATGAGGTTAAGATATTTGAAGTCGCGCCCGTCTATATCCAGCGAGGCGACAAGCTCCCGGCCGAGGATTGGAAAGTCTCAGGTCTTGTATACGGCGCGAGGTGGGCGGAGTTGTGGAATTGTCCTAAGGACTGGATTGACTTCTACGACGTAAAAGGGGTTGTGGAGAAGCTCCTCGAAGGGTTGGAAGTGGCCGGGGTTGTAGAATTCGGTGCTTTGACGCGCAATGCGATGTTTCATCCTGGCAAATCGGCTCATGTTTCGATAGACGGCAACACGGCAGGGATTCTGGGAGAGGTGCATCAGGATATTTGCGCTAAATTCGATATTAAACGCCCTGCATATCTTTTTGAGCTCGATATGGAAACGGTTCGTCTGGCATCCGGAGGATTCAGGCAGCATAGACCGCTGCCTAAGTTTCCCGAATCCGCAAGAGACATAGCCTTCATAGTGGATGAAAATATCCAATATCAGGAAATAATCAACTCAATTAAACAGTTGGATGCGAAATTTATTGAAACATTTAAATTGTTTGATGTATACTGTGGTGGCAATATACCCGTCGGAAAACGCAGCATCGCCTTGCGTATAACTTACAGAGCGCCTGACAGGACTATGACAGGGCAGGAAGTTGACGGCATCCATTCAAAAGTGTCGAGCCTTCTTATCCGGAAGTTTAACGCGCAGATAAGAGGGCCGAGCTGAGATGAGAACGGAAGTCTCAAAACTTGCGTATTCGCATATAAGGCGTATTGTAAGTTTTCAGCATAATATTTTTGCCGTTTTAATGAAGGAGGTTGGACATGACCAAGGCGGACATCGTGGAGATTGTTTTCGAGAAGGTTGGCTTCTCGAAGAAAGACGTTGCATCTGTCATAGAAGAGATATTCGAAACCATTAAGACGGCCCTTGAAAAAGGAGACAAGGTCAAGATTTCCGGCTTCGGTAATTTCAATATCAGGCAAAAAGGAGCGAGAAGGGGCAGAAACCCGCAGACGGGCACGGAAATAACTATCGACGAGAGAAGAGTAATGACCTTCAAGGCAAGCCAGCTTTTGAAGAAATCGATCAATACACAGCCGTCCGCCTGAAGGCGGCGACAGCCTCTTTTATTAGCCTGTAAGGAGCTGACACCTTTCCCGGATTGAAAGTCAATTAAGGACGAGCAAAGTTATTAATGACGGGTTCCAATGGCGCAGGTACCTGATAAGCTTTATTATAAAATTGGCGAGGTTGCCGGCATCACCAGGGTAAAGCCTCACGTGCTTAGGTATTGGGAGAGCGAATTCAAGATAATCAACCCCAGAAAATCCCAGACAAAGCACAGGATTTACAGCAAAAAAGACCTGCATCTGATACTTGAAATAAAAAGACTGTTGCACAAGGAGAAATTTACTTTAGAAGGCGCCAAAAAGAAGATTAAAGAAATTCAGAGCGAAATTGCCAGGCAGATGAAACTCTCATTTGACGAAGAAAAATATGCCGTTGCCCTCAACCATGTAAAGAAAGAACTGGCGTCGATCAGCAAAATGCTATCCGAATAGCCGGGACATGTTGTACGGCATCGCGTCAGCCTAACGGTTGATGTATGTAATTCGTGACTGAGTCAATCATGTTTTGAAGACTTGCGCTAAAAAGAAATTTTAAAAAAGGACGACTTTTCAACGTCTGACGATCAAGAACGGGGCGTAGCGCAGCCTGGTAGCGCACTAGCATGGGGTGCTAGTGGTCGGAGGTTCGAATCCTCTCGCCCCGACCA
>JAKAIQ010000011.1 GCA_021825035.1 Deltaproteobacteria bacterium
GCCGCCGAGGCCCGCTATGGCGACCTTTGACGAGCGGATCCTCTCCTGCTCGGCCTCGGTAAGAAGGCCTATATTCCTCCTGAACGCTTCCCCGTAAAGATCCATTATAAAGGCGCCCCTTTAAAAGGTGTATGTCGCCTCGACGTATACCCTGCTCCTGTCCCTGAACTCCCCGAAAAACCCGTCCGCGGCCCCTTCAAAGATGTCCACGCCCGTCTTGAACAGCCAGTGCCGCGCGACTCTGAAGTCTACCGCCGGGCGGATCATCATGTCCGTCCGCGTGAGCTCCGAGATAAAAAGTATCTCTGGCTGCACCCTGTTGTCCCAGAAGCCCGTCTTCATCCACAGGGACCCCGACGTCCTGACGTGTTCTTCGCCGAATATGCTGCTGTCAAAGCCGAAGATGACCCTCTGCATGAACTGCACGTTCACGTCGAGCTTCTCGAAAAAGGTGTGATCCATGCTTATGAGGTAATCGAGATAATCCTTTTTAACGAGCCCGTCCGGATTCGACGGGTCTATAACCGAGAAATATTTTCCGCTGTAATACACGAACTCGCCCTTGTATACCGTGTCGTTTATCTCTTTCGCCACGGTAAATCCGCTTATGTCTATCCTCCTGTGAACTGGCGTGAAGACGTACAGCGCCGGCGTGACTATCGTCCTCTGTTCCGCCGGGAGCTTGTCCCACGTATACAGGTTGAATACGCTCATGTCCCAGCCGTTGAGGATGTATGAGAGCCGGAGCCCCGCCTCGCTGTTCTCGAGGCCGCTCGAAGGCCTCTGCTCCGCCGCCACGTTCGCCGCGATTCCCCGCGGCAGCGGAAGGGGGAAGAAGAACTCGGAGCCGGGAAGCCCGACCGTGTCGAACTTAAGCACCGGTATCCAGACCATCTCGAGATGAAACCTGTCCTTCGTGTATTCCACGTCCGCGGCCCAGTCCGGTATCCTTATATAATCAAAGCTCGGCAGGACGAATTCCCTCAGGTCTTTTGCGTTGACGACATCCGCGAAGAAAAGCCCGACGGCCTCGCCCCAGACTATCTGCTGGCTGCCGAGCCTTGCGTCCCAGTTGCCCTTCGACATGTCTAGATAGAAGTCCCTCAGCTCCGGGTTGAATTCCTCGTTGTGCCTGACGTCGGGGGGATAATTTTTGGTGACGGCGAATACGGCGTCGTAGAGGAGCCAGCCGCTCGCCTTGTAGGATATGTCCGGGGTCAGCGAGCCGTCGCCGCTCAAGAACATCAGGTTTCTTATCTTGGTAAATTGATCCGGGGCGCTTATTCTGTAGGCCGTCTCGTTCTTTACGTATCCTCCGAGATGAAATCCCCCCTCCTCGCCGCCTGCTTCCTCCTCCGGCCCTTTTACCTGCAGGGCAGGCTTCTCAGGGGTGGGGGCTTCCTCCTTGAGCAGCTTTTTTTCCTGCATGATATCGATGGTTATCGTGAACGGCGCATTCCCGGAAAAGATTATCCTGTAGCCCATGGCTGGCTCCAGCCCCACCGAAAGCTCCGCCGCCTTCTCGCCGGCAACGGTTTTTATGTCAGTTATCCTCCCGTCTTTGATGGAAATGTCCCTTGCCAAATCGTCTGAGAGGGAAGCGCCCGGAAGCGTTATAAGGAGTTCCGGGGGGTTTTTTTCGCTATGCGCGCTGTATTCAGGCTTGGCGGTAAGATCCACGATTACCCTTGTGTAATCCGGCCCGGCCATTGTGCGGATGTTGAGCACCTTGACCGTTTTCTTATTGTCCTCAGCGGAGCACATGGAAGCATACAGGAGGGCGAGGAGCGAAAGCAGGATGAAGTTCAACCTGGTTTTTGTCATTATTCAACGAACCTCCCCGCGCAAACCGCGGGGCGTCAAAAAACGCCGTGTGAAAGCCGCGACAGGACGGCTGTTTCGCGTACACTGCCGCCCGGACGGCTTATGCGCCGCACAATGCGGCGGCAATCCATGCGGTAAGATCAATATTTGAATTTTTTCATATAGTCCTTCGTGAAAAACTTGGCCGGTAATTCCTTTACCCTCATGTTGCCGTACTCGATGGTCGAGACGCGCCCCTTTACGAGGGGGTCTTTCAAGACAAGCCTTGCGGGCCTCACCCCGCCGCCCATCTCCTTATAGTCCTCGTAGAAGCAGAGCTTCAGCAGCTTTCCGGAGACGGCGTAGAATTCCGCCTTGTAGGGCCGGAAGTCGTCCGTCCTTACCCAGTATAGCACCCTGTTATACGTTACATCTTCGCTTTTTGCGGAAAGGTCGAGCACATAGTATTTGCCGTCGTCAAGTTTCTCGGTGCGGACGAGCCTTGCCCTGTAGTCGCCTGAAAAATTCGTCCTTGCAATGTCGCCGTTGGCTACCTCTCCGACAAGCCTTTCCTGCAGAGATATCCTTACCGGCTTTGACACGTCGGGCAGGTATACCCACATGTCCCTTCCGATCGTGAGAAGGGTCCTGCCCCTGTCGATAGGGGGAGAGAGTGTCTTTATGACGGCGTTTTCGCGGCCCTTTACCAGCACCTCGTATTTGGAGACGATCTTTTCTCCTTCCGGTTTTACGCTTGTGACAATGGCGTCGACGGTATAGTCGATCTGGGGGCTTCGTATCTCATCGGCCCTGAGGACTATGTCCGCCGCCGAAGGGGGCGCGGCATGGCCGGAAGCGGCAGACATGAAAAACGCCGTTGACGCGATGACCAGGATTTTTTTTATCATATGTTGTGCCTTAACGCTTCGGCTATCTCAAGCCTCGAGGCCTTGAACGCCGGATAGAACGACGAGACCGCCGATGTGGCGATCGCCAGAACGAACGCGTAGAGAAACACGCCCGGGACGACCTTCACCTGCGCCGTCCACGAGGCGGTCGAGCCGGGCGGCGGAGGCATCGGGATGCCCACATAGGATATGACGGACGCAAGCAGGTAACCGCCGGCTAAACCTATTATGCCCCCGATTGCGCCGAGTATCAATCCCTCGGTTATGAAGAGCGCGACGACCGTCCGTTTCTTCGTGCCGAGGGCCATTATGGTGCCGACCTCCCCGACCCTTTCCAGCACGGACATGTTCATGGTGTTGAAGACGCTAAGCACGACGACGATCGCGATTATGATCTTCAGCACCATGAACTGCCTCTTGTAAAGCGCCACGGTCTTGTTGTAAAAGTCCGCGAGCTCATACCATGGCTTTATCTCGAGATCAAGCCCGTCCTTTTTGAACATGGCCGAGAGGTTCTTCATCACGGCCCCCGTGTTATCGGTCCTGTCGAGAAGCACCACGAGGGTCTGGACGTCGTCGGTATGGAGGAGTTTCTGGGCCGTCCCGATGGGAAGCCTTACGGCCCTGTCGTCGAAGGCCTTGGAGGCCGTATAAAAAACGCCTTTCACGGTTACGTCGAGGGCGTTTATCGCGCCTCCCTTCGTATTGGTCAAAATGACAAGAGGGTCTCCGGGCTTTGCGTTAATCGAGCGGGCAAGGCCCTTTCCGAGTATTATCCCGTAAGGGTCCCCGCCGGAAAGATTCTCGCCGGAGCTTATGAATAGAAAGTTGCTCAGCTCTTTTTCTTCATGCGGGCTTATGCCCTGTCCGATGAACGAGACGGTGGTGTCGCCGGTGCTCAGGAGCCCCGAGAATTCGAGCCGCGGAGCGACGAGCCTCACGTGCTCGACGGATAATATCCTTTTCTCGACGGCGACGGGATCGGATATCATGAAGTCAAAGGGCCGGGCCGCGCCTTTTTCGAAAAACCCCTTCCTGTATACCTGCATGTGGCCGAGGAAGCTGTGGATGTAGCTTTCCCGGAGCTTGAAAAAGATGTCCTCCATGAAGCCGCCGGCGATGATCAGGGATATGCAGCCGAAGGCGATCGCGCCGAGGGTGATGAGGGAGCGCGTCCTGTTCCTGAATATGTTCTTGAAGGCGAGCCTCAGGTTGTACATCTGTCTCCAGCTGTCATGCCGTCCCTCAACTCGACGACCCGGTCCGCAAGGGCCATTATCTTCTGATCATGGGTGGAGAATATGAACGTGGTCCCGAACTTCTTGTTCAGCCCCTTCATAAGGTTGAGTATCTCCGTTCCGGTGTTGTGATCGAGGTTGGCGGTCGGCTCGTCGGCCAGGATTATGGAAGGCGAGCCGACGAGCGCCCTGGCTATGGCCACTCGCTGCCTCTGGCCGCCGCTCAGCTCCGCCGGCTTGTGCCGCGAGAATCTTTCGAGGCCGACCTCTTTCAGGATGGAGGCCACCTTTCCGGCTTTTCCGTCTCTTTCCCGCTTCAGATGGAGCGGGTATTCGACATTTTCGGCCACGGAGAGGACCGGCAAGAGATTAAAGGTTTGAAAGATGAATCCAATCCTCGCTGCCCGCACCTGAGCCAGTTCGTTCGATGAAAGGTTTAAAACGTCCACCCCGTCTATTCTCACTTCTCCGGAGGTCGGTCTTTCTATGCAACCTATTATGTTCAGCAGCGTGGATTTTCCGCTTCCGGACGGCCCCGCGATGGCCATGAACTCGCCGCTCTCTACAGTCAGGTCGATATCCCTCAGGGCGTTGACGACGGTAGATCCGAGATGGAACTCTTTTGTCACTTTTCCGACGTATACGATTTTCATGTGTTTGAAGGCCGGAACTTTCGTTCATAGCTTCATCCCGGTCGCCGGTTGAAGCGCGCCCTTTCGGGAGCCGGCCCGCACTTTCAAGTTTACATTATTTAAAAATGGCAAGTCAATAGCGGCCTGGCCGTCATCGCGATACGAAGGACTACCGTTCGCGCTTTTCAGTTTTCCGGCTTACAGGAATGCGGCGTCGCGGCATACCGCCCGATATTTTTTCTTTGGTATTAATACCAAGGTCTTAAGATTTTACACCGTGCGTATTAGGTCTAAATTTATACTTTAGGCTACTTGTCAATTCACGATTATAAGCTACACTAAAAACTATTCCCAGGGGAGAGAGACCATCGGTTCGAGGTGAGTGCATGCAAGATCTGGATGGACTCGGACAAAAAGTATGACGCCGATAGAGCACAGGGTCTGTCCAAATTGCGCCAGGGTCTTCTTCGCCGCGAAGGAGGCGAAGAGCCTTTCGTGTCCGCACTGCGGATATGTTCTCCTCGAGCGCAGAAGGCTGGAAAGAAGGGAGGCGGCGATGGATATGATCGTGACGCTCGGCGACGTGAAGATGGCCGCCCACATCGAGAACTACTCCGACGGAGGTATCAGGATGAGTTACGGGGGCAGTCCTATAAGCAAGGAAACCGTCCTTGGCGTAGACGTGGAGGGACTCAAGATACACGGGAACGCGCTCGCCGTATGGACAAGGAAGGTTTCCGGCTCCACTTACGCGAGCGGACTCAGGCTGATATAAAGTATAAAGAACGACACATCATCGTGAGGAATGCGACATGAGCCCAGGAAAGACCAGGTCTGTTTTAACGCTTCTTTTCATCGCCTTATCCTTTTTATCCCTGCCCATGGCCTACGCGGCCGATTCAGCCGTAAAGTGGAAAGACCAGGCTGGAGACTACAGGGTCGGCCCTGAAGACGTCCTCGACATATCCGTCTGGAAGAACGCGGACCTTTCGAAGGTCGTCATCGTGCGGCCGGACGGCAAGATTTCCATGCCTCTTATCGGCGACCTCGACGCGGCCGGCCTGACCGCCTCGCAGATCAAGGACGAGATAGTGGCCAAACTGAAAAAGTACGAGGAAACGGCCGTGGTATCCGTCATAGTCCAGTCCGTCAACAGCTACAGGATCTTTGTCGTGGGTGAGGTAAAGACGCCAGGCCCATACCTGCTCAAGACAAAGACGAGCGTACTGCAGGCGATCGCGCTCGCAGGCGGCTTCACCCAGTTCGCCTCCAAGAACAAGATAATGCTGATAAGGCCGCGCGGCAACGGCACGGATGACAGGATAAAGCTCAGTTTCGATGACCTCGTATACGGGGGCGACAGGCAGGAAAATCTGATACTGAAGGCGGGAGACACGATCTTTGTCCCTTAAGATAAAAGGCGCGCTCGTTGCATCTCTACTGCCTGTGTTGTTCGCCCCGGGGCTGGCGGCGGCCGGTGACTCCACGGTCACTCTCTCGATGATGACCGGGGCCATGTACGACACGAACGTCGAACTCGTGCCGGAAAGCATGCATCACGAATGTTTCAGGCTCGACGCGAGCAAATGCGGCGGCGATTACGTCCTTACATTGTCGCCGCGGATAGACCTTATGAACGAACAGAAGAATTACAGTCTCGATTTTCAGTACAGTCCGACGGGATATGCCTATCTTGGGCATCCGAACCTCGACTACGTGTCCCAGTTGGCGAGCGCGGCCGTTACAGGGGCGATCTCGCCAAGGACGAGGTTTTTTCTGAGAGATACGTATACGTACACGATGGAATCACTTCTTGCCACCACCACCGGCATCCAGACGGCAAGAGGGGCCATTGTGTCCAATGTCGCCGCCGTTGGAGGCGACCATGACGCCACCGCAAAGTCAAACGTAGCAGTGAGCGCAAGCGACGCCGAGGTGTGGTACAGGTTCCCGGGCACCGTAAGCAGCAGGACAGACAACGCGGCGGTTACCGATAGCTATAAAATGACCGATAACCTCTCGGTAAGAGGGACCTATTCCTTTATGAACATATACTTCGATTCTGGCTCTAATACGAACATACAAAACCATACTGTCTCCGCCGGATTTACTTACAGCGCGACCCCTACCGTCGTCCTGGACGTGTCGGCCGGGGCCTTCTATTCGCCCGATATCGGCCAGTATAACTGGGTGGGATCGGCAAGCATCTCGAAGACCTTTCAGGCATCTACGTGGACCGCAAGTTACTCAAGGGGCGTAGTGCCGACCGGGCTCGTTGCCGAAGAGGCGATCAACCAGACATATACTCTCGCGTGGACTTACAGCATGACGTCCGACTTTGACATCGGCGTCTCCGGAGATTACGCGAAGAATAAGACTATCCCGCAAACCGTTCTGGATGTGACCTCGTATGACGCAAGGCTCGGCGGCACGTGGCGCATAAATTCGTGGGCCACCCTGGCGGCCGGGGTCACTCATTTCGATCAATGGTCGAAAGGCGGGACTCTGGCCGGAGAGGCCTTCAGCCGCAGCACGATCTTCGCCAATCTGACCCTGATCCCGCTCGAGAGGAGGTTCTGACGCATGGAAACGCAGTTAAAGGCTTTTTACAGGCAGCTTGATGTGATCTTACGCAGGAAGTGGCTTTTTATCATGCCGGCCGTCCTGATCTCAGTGGTGGGGATCTTCCTGGCCGAGACGCTTCAGGCATACTACCGGTCCTCCACGATAATCATGGTTGAAAGGCAGCAGGTGCCAGAGTCCTACGTTACTCCGGCGGACAAGACTCCTTTCAACCAGAGGCTCAATACCATGCGCCAGCAGGTGATGAGCAGGCCGAAACTCGAAAAGATAATAAATGATTTCCATCTGTACCAGAATGCCCCGGCAGGCAATCCCTTCGTGGCCGTTCTGAAGAAGATAGGCATAAACATGAATATAAAGCCCCTTACAAAGGAAGAGATGCTGGATAAAATGGCCTCTGACATAGACGCAAGGGTGATCGGGGGGAGTTCCGGCGACGCCTTCAGCATAAGTTATATCGGGACCGACCCTAACGTCACGATGCAGGTGACGAATACGCTCGCCTCCCTTTTTATAGAGGAGAACCTGAAGGCCAGGGAAGAGTACGCCGAAGGCACGGCTGAGTTCCTTTCCCACGAGCTCGATAACGCCCGGAAAGGCCTTGAGAGCCAGGAGAAGGCGGTAAAGGCCTTCAAGGAAAAATACATGGGAGGGCTGCCGCAGGAACTCGACGCCAACCTGCGTACGCTCGACAGGCTCCAGAGTGAGCTTCTCTCCATAACGGCCGCGGAGAAAAACTCCAAAGACAGAAAGGCCATGCTCGAGGCCCAGCTCAACCAATCGTTCGACGCCCCGGCATCTGCCCCTGACTCATCCGCCCTCGAGCTCCGGAAACAGCAGCATGAGCTCGCCCGGCTGCTTTCCATCTACAATGAAAACTACCCTGACGTCATCATCGCGAAAAAGCGCGTAAGCGAGTTGCAGGCGCTTATGAAAAGATCAAGCGGCGCCGGCGAGGTGAAGGTTGCGGACGTTGCCCCTCCGGAAGTAAGAAACCCTCTGGTCTATAAGGACCTGATGAACACGAGAGCCGAACTCGATTCCCTGAGGGAGCGTGAAAAACAGGTAAGCAAACAGATAAAAGACTATGAAAAACGCGTGGAGCTGACCCCAGCGAATGAGCAGAAATTCGACGAATTGAGCAGGGACTACAACGTCTCCCTGAAGAACTATCAAACGCTTCTGGAAAAGAAGATGAACGCGAAACTCTCGGAGAATCTCGAGAAAAGAGAGAAGGGCGAAAGGTTCACCATCATAGACCCGGCGAACACCCCTGAAAAGCCTTATAAACCCAACAGGCTCGCCATCGCCATCTTATCCGTCTTCGGAGGCCTCGGCGCCGGGCTGGGCCTTGTGCTTCTCGTCGAGTACATGAACCCGGCCTTCAGCCGTCAGGAAGACCTTGAAGAGGCTTTGAGGCTGCCTGTCCTTGCGATCATACCCGAGTTTTCTTCCGGGAAGAAGACGAAATCCGCAAAGAACCTGAGCCTTGTAAAAAGGAAAAAAGCCGGAGCGATATGAGTTTTTTCAGACGAGTGATATTCGGAACATCCAGGAAGAAGGCCGAAGACAAAGTCGGCGTTGCGGGCTCGAAACTGTCGGCTGCAGCCCCTTATTCTCCGGACGAAGTCCGGATATGGGCGATAGGCGGCGGCAAGGGAGGCGTCGGGAAAAGCCTTGTCTCTTCAAGCCTGGGCATCCTCCTTGCCAACAGGACCGGCAAAAGGGTCCTTCTGGTCGATGCGGATATCGGCGCGGCAAATCTGCATACGTTCCTCGGTGTCGAGAATCCGAAAGCCACGCTCTCGAATTTCCTGAAATACGACGCTGAGACGGATATAAGGCCTTATGTAAGCTGGACCGGGCTCAGGAATATAGACCTTGTAAGCGGGGCCAAGGACTCGCTTACCGTCGTCGACTTCGCGCCCACGAGTATACCGAGGCTCAGGGACGCGCTTTCGCGGACTGATTACGGCTACATAATAATGGATATCGGCCCCGGAACCTCGGCAAACAATCTCGACCTCTTCCTTGCCGCCGATGAGGGCGTTCTCGTTACGACACCCGAGCCGACCTCGATAGAGAACACGTACAGGTTCCTCAAGTGCCTGTTTCTGCGCAGGATAAGGAATATCTGCAGCTCTTCGGTGGATTCCAGGCTCAAGGACATCATAAACATGGTACTGGCAGGCCATCGGGACGGCCGCATAAAGACGGTTTCGGACATAATGCTCCGGCTGAAGGAACTGGACGCCGGGAAGGGCAGGATGCTCGCCGAGCTTATGGGGAATGCCGGCATTTCTCTTGTCGTAAACCAGGCGAAAAGGGCTTCCGACGGCGACATAGGCCCCTCGATGAAAAGAGCCTGCCGCGATTACTTCGGAATCGACGTCAGTTATATCGGGGAGGTCTCCCATGACGAGGCTGTGGAGGATTCGATCCGCGGCAGGAAGCCGCTTGTCATTTCGCACGGCAATTCATCCGCGTCAAGGTCGCTTTCGTCATGCCTTGAGAAGCTCCTCGGCAAGGAGAAAACAAAGGCTGAAGGGACTTTTTTGATCAACTTTTAACTTACACAAGCGGGGGATGGCAGGAATATGAAAAGGAAAACCGGAAAAAATTACTACGAACTTCTCGACGTGACCCCGGCCTCGACGGTTGAGGACATAGAAGTGGGATACAGGCAGGCCCTGAAAATATACGGCGGGAATTCCGACGCAGTATATTCGCTCTACTCGAATGAAGAGCGGGAGTCCATGGTAAAGGCGATTAAAAGCGCCTATGAGACTCTGACGGATCCCGAAAAAAAACATGCCTACGACTCCGAGATTATGAACGAGGAGGAGGAAGATACGCCGGAGGTGGATATCGAGGAGTTGACCTCGGCGGCCGGGAACAGGCAGGCATCCAGGCCCATCGGATTCGAGAACGTCCGCAATTGCGTGAGGCTTAAACGCCCGTTCCCTCTTGAATCCCTCGACCCTCTGATAACTGAACAGTACCGCATACTCTGCTCCAGGATCGAGGACGCGGGCCGCAGGAACAATTCGAAGGTGTTTGCCGTCACGAGCGCGCTCAAGGGCGAGGGGAAATCCGTGACGTGCATGAACGCCGCGTACGTCATGGCGACCGAGTTCAGGAAAAAGACGGCATTTCTGGAATGCGATATGAGGAAGGATTCGACCGCGGTCAATTATCTCGAAGAACCGAACGTGCCGGGCCTGTCGGACGTCCTCAGGGGCGATAAGGAGCTTCATGGCGCCATTTCAAGGGTCGAAGGCACGAGCCTCTACGTCTTGCCATCAGGGAACTCGGGAAAAAGAGCCTCGGAACTGCTCGGGTCGTCCGGGACAAAGAAGGTGATGGATGCGCTGAGGACCGGCTTCGACTGCGTGCTGATCGACTGCGCGCCGGTGCTCGGCCTCGTTGACATGAACATAATATCGAGGTTCGTCGACGGGGTGGTCTTCGTCGTACGGGCCAAGAAGACCGGCAAGGACTTCGTGGCCAAAGCGGCCGGGGCTTTAAAGGGCGTTAATGTGATCGGGACAGTCCTTAACGGCGCCGATTTCAAGTTCACGAAGTATTATTATTGAGGGCGGGCAAGCAAAGAAAACCGCGGCGTTAAAAAAACAGCCTGGGATGATGCAACCGTGACAGACAGAACATTCAAGAGATCTCCGAAGTACTTTTTCATATGGATTTCCGAAGGCGGCATAATATTCCTTTCGGCCCTCGCGGCGTCATACGTCCGTCTGAGGCTGTACGGGGGAAGCCCTGTCAACGACTATGACCCCTTCTTGATAAAAACAGGCGTCCTCTCCGTCACGTACATTGCATCCTTCCACTATTTCGGGCTGTACGCGCCCGATATGTACCGTCCCGGCAGGGTCATGTTCATCCGGCTCATGAAGGCGGCCCTCCTTGCCATCATCATCCTTTTCAGCATTTTTTACATGTTCCCTTCGATCATGACGTGGCGCGGGATACTTTTGATAGACACCATGCTTGCCGCACCGGCCGTCTTATTGTGGAGATTCGCCGTATCTGCGGTCAAGACAGCGGAACTTCCCGGCAAGAGGGTGCTTATCATTGGAAGCGGCGACATGGCAAAAAAGATAGGCGGCCAGATATACGGGCACGCGGAGTACGGGATGAAGCTCGTGGGCTTCATAGACGACGACCCCTCGAAGCTCGGGGTCTCAATCGTAAACCCCGGCGTCGTCGGCGGCTACGGCGACATAACGAGGATATCGCAATCGGAGAATATAGACACGATAATAGTAGCCCTTCCGGACAGGCGCTCCAAGCTCCCCATGTCCGCGCTCCTCGACTGCAAGCTGAGGGGCGTTACCGTGGAAGAGGGCGAGACCTTCAATGAGCGTATGACCGGGCAGATTCCGCTCGACCATCTCAAGCCGAGCTGGATGGTCTTTTCCGATGGATTCAAATCCCTCCGGTCGAGGAAGATAATAAAAAGGACGTTCGATCTCACTCTCTCGGCCGCATCCCTCGTCCTTCTATCTCCGGTGATGCTCCTGACGGCGCTCCTTATAAAGATCGAGTCTCCGGGGCCCGTCATCTTCAGCCAGATACGGGTGGGGGAGCACGGCAGGGAGTTCATGATCTACAAGTTCCGGTCGATGAGGAAGGACGCCGAGGCCGCCTCAGGGCCGGTGTGGGCAAAGGAGCGGGACAGCCGGGTAACGCGGGTGGGAAGGATAATAAGGAAGACCAAGATAGACGAGTTGCCCCAGATAATAAACGTCTTGAAGGGAGACATGAGCTTCGTCGGCCCGCGCCCGGAGCGGCCGTTTTTCATAAAAAGGCTTAAGGGGGCGATACCCTACTATGAGATGAGGACTGTCGTCAAGCCAGGGATAACCGGCTGGGCGCAGATAAGGTACCCTTACGGGTCAACCGTCCACGACGCCGTTGAGAAGCTCCAGTACGACATCTATTACATAAAGAACATGTCCCCGCTCCTTGACTTAATGATATTTTTCCTGACCGTAAAGGCGATTCTGACCGGGAAAGGAGCGAGGCGAAGCGCTGCTCCGCCGGAGTTATGCTGAGCTGGTTTCTCATATATACGAAGCCTAAATGCGAGGAGACCGTCTCCGGCAAGTTCTCTGAAAGGGGCTTCCCGGTATTGAATCCGAAGATACGGGAACGCAGGTGCATCAGAAGAAAGCTCGTTGACTTAATCTCCCCCCTCTTTCCGTGCTACCTGTTCGTCCAGTTCGACCTTGAGAAGGATTACCGGCTGATCAGATATACGAGAGGGGTAAGGAGGGTCGTGGGAAACGAGGGCGCCCCTTCAGCTGTCCCACCGGATATCATAAGCGAGCTTCAAAAGAGGATGGAAGAAGGGGTCGTGAAAATAGCCGCCAAGAGGTTCGAGCCAGGCTCAAACGTAGTGATCAAGGCCGGGCCGTTCGAGGGGTTCAACGCGGTCTTTGAAAGGGAACTGAAGGGCAGGGAAAGGGTGGCGATACTCTTGAGGTCGTTGAACGTCAGGGTTATCGTGGATTCCGCCATCCTTGAACGGCCATAAGCGGCTGCGCAGTCGGTTAAGGCGCCGCGCGCAAAAAAAGAAGTCCGGCAATTGGAAGCAGCGTCAAGAATAGGTTTTTTTCCCGACAGGCATGAAAATGCACCTGAACGGCGGTAGCCCGTCCGCCTCCTTCAAGGAGGCCGGAGAGACACCATGTCCTTAATATACGACAGAACGGATTCGGCGGCGCCGGTATCCTTATCGCCGGCGGCCATCGTCAAAGCCGTCCTTCTTGCGGCCGCGCTCGCATTCGCCCTCGCGACGCCCGCGGCGCTCCTTTTCAGGGAGTGGGCGAGCCCGGACTTCTCCCACGGGATACTCGTGCCGTTTGTAAGCCTTTATTTTGTCTGGGCCGGCCGCGATAGGCTCAGGGGGCTTCCCGTCAGGCCGGACTACGCGGCGGGCGCCGTTTTTATGGCGATGGCCGCCTTCGTCCTCGTGCTCGGCAGAGCCGGAAGGGTGCAGATAGCGCAGGAGGCCTCCATCATCTTGGTGTTGCCCGGCCTTGTGGCGCTTCTACTGGGAAGAAGGTACTTGAGGGCGCTCGCGTTTCCGCTCGCGTACCTCGCCTTCGGGGTTCCCCTCATAAATCCATTTCTGGACAGGATCAACTGGCCGTTTCAGATATTTACCGCAAGGTTCGCCGCCTTTTTTCTGCCGCATCTCGGAGTTCCCGTTTTCCGGAGGATGCAGTTCCTGGATCTGCCGAACATATCGCTTGAGGTCGCGCCCGGATGCAGCGGGGTCAAGTTCATGATATCGGTTTTCGCAACCGCGGTGCCGTTGGCGTACCTTACACAGAGAGGGTGGTTCAGGAAGGCTATCCTGTTCGTCCTTGCCGTCATAATAGGCCTGTTTACGAACGGCTTGCGGGTTACGCTCATCGGGATATGGACGTACTTCAAGCTCGGTGACACGATCCACGGCCCTTACCACCTTCTGCAGGGGTATTTCGTAGCCCTGACCGGTTTCGCCCTCCTCTTTCTTTCAGCCATGGCGCTCTCCCGGGTCGGGAGGAAGGACGTGAAACAAGAGGAAAGTAAGCGGATGGATTCAGGCGGCGGAAGCGTCACGAACGCCTCATTCATTACGGCCATGGTCTTGATATCCGGCATGGGATGGTACATGCACTTCTTCAACCCGGCCCCGGTGCCGCTCATGCGGCCACTCGGCGACCTTCCGCTTTACGCCGGCGGCTGGAGCGGAAAGGACATCGGCAACGGCGAAAGCCCGGTGAGGGCCCCCGGCGCCCATGACGAGCTTACGAGGCAGTACGTCGACGCTTCCGGGAGGAAGGCCGTGCTTTACATAGGATATTTCGACTCTCAGATGAACGGGATGGGCCTCGTAAACGATTATTTCGGTGATTTTGGCGAGGGGATCGAAGAGGCCGAGGTGCCGGACATAAGGGGCTCGATACGGGTAAATGAAAAGATAATGCGGTCAGGCGCGCATGAGTATCTCGTGCTTTTCTGGTATGACATCAACGGGAAGACGTTTACAAACATGCATGACGTTAAATTCGAGACCGCGTCCGAAGCGCTTCTCCACCGCCGCACGAACGGCGCGGTAATAATGGTCATCAGCGAGCTGAAGGACAGGGCAGACCTGAAAGCGGTCTTTCACGGCGAGGGCACTCTCGTACAGGCGCTGAGCCCGGTTTTGAAGAGCTACTTCTCCACGGGAGGAAGCCGGATAATGGCCGGCAGGCTGGATCTCCTGCGCCGGAGCATGATGTGACGGACGATAAAATCATAAGGAACCGAACATGACGACTATGCAAGCGAAGACAGCCAAGGTCCTCCTCGTGGGACTCGACGGCGTGCCGTCAACCCTCCTTGCTAATTACATGGAAAAAGGGCTTCTGCCCTCTTTCAAGAAGATACTCGAAAGCGGATACAACCTCCATCAGATGGACGCCTCGATCCCGGACGTGTCTTCAACGTCATGGACTTCCTTCATGACGGGGGTCAATCCGGCGGAGCACGGCATATACGGCTTTACCGATCTAAGGCCAGGGAGCTACCGGATATTCGTGCCCAATTCGGCGAGCGTTCGCGCTCCCGCCATCTGGGACATCATAGGGGGCACGGCGAACGGAAGGACCTCGACCCTTCATGAATACTACAGAGGGGTCTTTAAAAGGCCGCTGCGGTCGATCGTTCTCAACATCCCGCAGACCTTTCCGGCCATCGAGCTTAACGGGGTGCTTACCGCCGGCTTCGTTTGTCCGGACCTCCGCAAGGGGACATACCCGGAAAAGGCGTACGACTATCTCAACTCTATCGGCTATCTATCCGACGTCGATTCGGCGAAGGCCGCGAGCCGGAAGGATGAATTCTTCAATGAGGTGTTTGCCGCGCTCGAAAAGAGGATGACGGCCTACGAGCATTTCATGAAGAACGAGGAGTGGGACTTCTTCGCCGGGGTCATAACCGAGACCGACAGGATGCATCATTTCTTCTTCGACGCGGCGTATGATCCGGGGCATCCCGACCATGAGGTGTTCGTCAGGTTTTACGGCGAACTCGACAGGATAGTGGCGAGGCTGCACCGGCTTTTCATGGACATGACGGACGGCACAGGCTTTTTTCTCACGATGTCGGACCATGGGTTTACCGTCCTGAATAACGAGGTATACATGAACGCGTGGCTGCGGAAAGAGGGGTTTCTGAGCCTTGACGGCAAGAAGGAATATTTCGAGCAGGTGGATGCGGGCACTAAGGCTTTTGCCATGGACCCGGCGAGGATATATGTGAATCTCGAAGGCAAATATCCAGGCGGGTGCGTAGCCGCCGGAGAAAAGGAAGCTGTCATGAGAGACTTGAAAGAGAGGCTTAAGGGCCTTGTCGACGGCGAAGGCAGACCCGTCATAAGGGAGATTTACGAGGGCCGCGAGCTTTACAGCGGGCCGCATTCGGGCGTGGGGCCGGACCTCGTGTGCCTCGCGCACGACGGGTTCGATCTCAAGGCGAACCTCAAAAAGGACGAGGTTTTCGGAAGGGGGAATTTCACCGGCATGCACACGTCCTATGACGCCCACTGCATACTGCCGAAAGGCGTCGAGACAGGGATGAGACTTCATATCGAGCATCTGGCCGGGCTGATACTCGACCATCTAAAAAACGGCATCGAATAAAGGGGAGGAAGCATGGACCACCTAACGGAACTGGAAAACAAGAGCATATTCATAATAAGGGAGGCGTATTACAGATTCAAGGACATAGCGGTGCTCTGGTCGATCGGCAAGGACTCGACGACGCTTCTCTGGCTCTGCAGGAAGGCGTTTTTCGGGAAGATACCCTTTCCGGTCATACATATAGACACGAGCTATAAGTTCCCGGAGATATACGCTTTCAGGGACGAGTATGCGAAGAAATGGAACCTCAACCTCATAGTCGGAAAGAACGAGGAGGAGATAAAAAAGGGCATGGGGCCGACAAAGGGGGCGAAACTCGACTGCTGCAATGAATTGAAGACGAACGCCCTTAAAGCCACGATAGCGAAGCACGGCTTCAAGGCGCTTCTCCTCGGAATAAGAAGGGACGAGCACGGCATAAGGGCCAAGGAAAGGGTCTTTTCACCCAGGGACGAGAACTTCAAGTGGAACTACGAAGACCAGCCGGCGGAGCTCTGGGACCAGTACAAGTCCACCGCCGAGGAGGACAACCACTTCAGGATACACCCAATACTCCACATGACGGAGCTCGATATCTGGAAATACGTCCAGAGGGAGAATATCCCCATGACGGAGCTGTACTTCAGCAAGGGTGGAAAGAGGTACAGGTCGATCGGGTGCAAGCCGTGCTGCAGCCCGGTCGAGTCGGAGGCCGCCACGGTTGACGACATAATCCGCGAGCTCGAGACGAGCCATACGTCCGAGAGGGCAGGACGCGCGCAGGACAAGGAAGACGCATACACGATGCAAAAACTCCGTTCACTCGGCTACATGTAAGGAGGCGCCAAATGGAAGAGAAGACTTTGCACATTGTGATAGTGGGCCACGTTGACCACGGAAAGAGCACGCTCGTCGGAAGGCTCTTCTACGACACGGGGTGCCTGCCGCCTGACAGGGTGGAGGAGCTCAAAAGG
>JAKAIQ010000218.1 GCA_021825035.1 Deltaproteobacteria bacterium
AGATGTACTCCGGGTTTGAGAGGTCCTGCGCGACCTCCTGTTCTATCGCGCCGCGCTCCTCGCTCCAGAGCTTCTCGGTCGAGGTCATGCCCCGCATGCGTATGGCCTCTATCCGAAGCGCCACTCCGAGGTCGTCGGACGGGACGGTAAAATAATACTGCGTGGTCGTCTGGCCGGTTCCGGCATTGAACTCTCCGCCGAGTCCTGCTATTATCCTTGATAGCTGGTCGGCAGAAAGGCCCGGGCTGCCCCGGAACATCATGTGCTCCGTCGCGTGAGCCATCCCGGGGAACTCCGCCGGAGCTTCGTCCGCGCCGGTCAGGTAGTTCATCTGGGTGGTTACGACCGGGGCAAGGGTATTTTTTACGATTATGACCCTGAGGCCGTTTTTCAGGGTTGCGCGAAGGACATCCTCGGCGCCGTAGGCCGGGATCGCGCCGAACGCGATTATCAAAAGGATGACGGCTTCGAGACAGCGGATGCGTCTTGCCATAATGCTGTATTCTTAACGTTTTTTTGCCGATTGTCAAGCCCTTCCTGGGGAAAAAGGCCTTCAAAAATCCGCTGCGGCCCGGGCCTCCGGCGTTGCCGTGCGGGAAAAGAGAAAGCCGATACGCCGTTCAAGGAGAGTTTATGCCATTCGAAACGAGGGCTACAAAGGATTACGAAAAGATGACCGTTGAGGAGACCTTCGAGGGGCTCGAGACCTCCGCGAACGGGCTTGCGGCGGCGGAGGCCGCGCAAAGGCTCAAAACCTGCGGATACAACGAGATAGCCGAGAAAAAAAAGAACCCGGTTCTGGAGTTCCTGTCCCGTTACTGGGGGCCCATGCCGTGGCTCCTCGAGCTTGCGATAGGGCTATCCTTCATCCTCGGGCACCGCTTCGAGGGCGCGATAATATTTCTGCTCCTGACCGTGAACGCGGTCATAGGATTCGTCCATTCAAGGGGGTCGCAAAAGGCCGTTCAACTCCTCAAGAAAAAGCTGGCCGTAAGGGCCAAGGCGCTGAGGGACTCCGCGTGGGCCGTCGTGGACGCCCGCGAGATAGTCCCCGGGGATATCCTCTCCGTCAGGGTCGGCGACATAATCCCCGCGGACGCCAAGCTCATAGGCGGCGAGCTTTCGGTAGACAGGTCGGCTCTAACGGGCGAAAGCCTTCCCGTGGGGGCGAAGGAGCTCGACATAGTGTATTCCGGGTCTATCGTGAGAAGGGGGGAGGCGCGGTGCGCGGCCGTAAATACCGGCTCTCGGACGTATTTCGGCAGGACGGCCGAGCTCGTCAAGATAGCCAAACCCGTCTCCCACCAGCAGGAGGTGATGATGTCGATAGTCAGGTACGCGATGTACTTCGGCATCGCGGCGACCGCCTTCGTCTCCGCATACGCGCTAATCCTGCGGATCTCGCCCGTGATGATACTCACCTTCGCGGTCATATTCCTCATGGGCGCGGTTCCGGTCGCGCTGCCCGCGGTCCTTACCATAGTCCAGGCCGTGGGGGCGATGGAGCTGTCCGGAAAAGGCGTGCTCGTGACCAGGCTCGATTCGATAGAGGACGCCGCCTCCATAGACGTCCTCTGCCTCGACAAGACGGGCACGATCACCCAGAACAGGCTCTCGGTGGCAGGCACCGTACCCCTCAACGGGTTCAAGGAAGAGGACGTCATCGCAACCGCTCGCCTCGCGTCGAGGGAAGAGGACGCCGACCCGATAGACGCCGCGATCATCGAACACGCCGGGGGGCGCGCGTCCGGCGGCATCGACGGATTGAAGCAGGTCTCGTTCACCCCCTTCAGCCCCTCGACAAGGAGGACGGAGGCGGCGCTCGAATCGAGCGACGGAAGACGCCTGAGGGCCGTCAAGGGCGCGGCCCCGACCGTGATGTCTATCTGCGCCGCCCTTGACGAAGAGACCCGCAAGGAGGCCGAAAGGGCCGTCGAGACCTTCGCCGTGAAGGGCCACAGGGTGCTTGCCGTCGCAAGGGGGGAGGCGGGCAACGAACTCACGCTTGCGGGCCTCGTCGCCCTTTCGGACCCCCTGAGGCCGGATTCGAGGGACATGATAGGCAAGGCGGTGGAATTCGGCATAAAGCCGCTCCTTCTTACCGGCGACAATATCGCCATCGCCCGCGAGATAGCCTCGCAGGCCGGCATAAAGGGCCGCATCATAAAACTGAGGGACCTCGACGGGATGAGCGACGCGCAAAAGGTGAAAATGATAGAGGAAAGCGGCGGGCTCGCCGAGATATACCCGGAGGATAAGTACGCCGTCGTAAAGCTCCTCCAGTCGAAAGGGCGCGTCGTCGGCATGACCGGGGACGGGGTTAACGACGCGCCGGCCCTAAAGCAGGCGGAGATGGGCATAGCCGTCAGCAACTCTACGGACGTGGCGAAGGCCTCCGCGAGCGTCGTCCTTACCGAGCCGGGCGTGGCCGAGATAATCGACGCCGTGAGGATCAGCAGGGAGACCTACCAGAGGATGCTTTCCTGGGTCATAAACAAGGTGACCAAGGTCATCGAGTTCATAATCCTCCTTACTATCGGCTTCGTCTATCTGCACAAGGTGGCGCTCTCGCTCCTCGGGATGTCGCTTCTCGTCTTCGCCAACGACTTCATGACCATGTCGCTGGCGACCGATAACGTCAAACACACGGCAAACCCCAACAAATGGAACGTGAGGAACATAGCCCTCGCCTCTCTGCCGGCCGGCATGCTGCTCGCCGTGGCGGAGCTTTTTACGATATTCGTCGGGATAAGGTATTTCCGTCTCGGCTTTGACAGGCTGAGGGCGCTCGTCCTCCTCAACATGGTCTTCAACAGCCAGTTCAGGGTGCTAATCGTGAGGGAGCGGAATCACTTCTGGTCGTCGCGTCCGGGCACTACGCTCCTCGCGTTGAGCGCCCTGACGGTAGTCGGCTTTGCGGCGCTCGGCGTGAGCGGGCTGCTCTTCCCGCCCCTCAGGCTCGATTACGTCCTCGCGGTGCTCGCCTTCTCGATGGCCTGCCTCGCGGCCATGGACTTTCCGAAAACCGTCATCTTCAGAAAGTTCGGGCTGTAGGAGGCATGCCCCCGTTTTCCAGCGTCCGGCAACGGCTAAAATGACGGAAGCCGTGTTTTGGTCTGGATTCTATTTCCCCTGTTTTCCGCCGTAGAATTCGTAGTAGAGGAGCGGGACGGCGGCGAGCGTGAGGGCGGTCGCCATGACGGCTCCGAACATCATGGATATGGCGAGCCCCTGGAATATCGGGTCGAATATCATGACGAAAGACCCGGCGACGACCGCGAGCGCGGTAAGGAGTATCGGCCGGAACCTGACGGCCCCGGCGCGAATGACCGACTCCCTGAGCGTCGCGCCCCCGCGCCGCTCTATTTCGATGAAATCGACGAGAAGGATGGAGTTCCTCACGATTATCCCGGACAGCGCTATGAAGCCTATCATTGACGTGGCGGTGAAGAACGCGCCGAAGAGATAGTGGCCCGGAAGTATGCCGACGAGCGTCAGCGGTATGGGGGCCATTATTATCACGGGCGTAAGGAAGCTCCTGAACCAGGCGACGACGAGTATGTAGATGAGGACGAGCACGGCGGCAAAGGCGATGCCGAGGTCCCTGAAGACCTCATAGGTTATCTG
>JAKAIQ010000219.1 GCA_021825035.1 Deltaproteobacteria bacterium
ACGCTGACTACGGCGTTCGGAGCATGACTGCGGCCATTGTTGGAGCCAATGCAGCCGACGCCCACCTTAAAAACGTCTATCCTTCGCGGGATTTCCCGCAAGCCGTATATGCGGACCTGAGGACCGCTTCTGCCGGGGACGGATGCCCAAGGTGTGACGGGACGCTTACCATAAAACGCGGGATAGAGGTTGGCCATGTGTTCAAGCTGGGGACGAAATACAGCGAAGCCATGGGAGCGACATTCCTCGATGAGGACGGGAAGGAAAAGCCCTTGATAATGGGCTGTTACGGCATAGGCATCGGAAGGACGGCGGCCGCAGCCATAGAACAGAATCATGACGAATCGGGCATGATATGGCCTCTTCCGCTCGCTCCATTTGATTGCGAAGTGGTGCCCGTCAACATAAATGACCCTGACACGTCAAAGACAGCCAGGGAGCTTTACGAATCCCTGAATGGAACAAGCATAGACACTCTCCTCGACGACAGGGACGAGAGGGCCGGGGTAAAGTTCAAGGACGCTGACCTTATCGGAATACCTGTGAGGGTGACCATAGGAGAGAAAAATCTTAAAAACGGCCTAATAGAGATTAAAGAGAGAAAAACAGGCGCTGTCCGGCTTGTAAAAAAGGACGGTGCCATATCGGAGATTAGAAGAATCCTTGGCGCAATCGATGGTCCTGCGCCGAGGATGTCAAATTAGTATTAATGATCGGTCATTCTCTAATTCTCCGCAAGAAGCGACTGAATGGTTTTTATGTTCTCTGCGCTCATCCAATCGGTTTTACCGTCCACAATGGAGACTATAACCCCTTTTTTGTTTATTATGAAGGCTTCGGGGGCTTTAAGCACTTCAAACGCCTCAGAGGCGAAGCCGTCGTCGTCGCGCATGACTCTGAAACTGATGGACTTTTTTTGAAGCAAGGTGTTGATTTCGTACATCGGGGCCGTCTGGTTGGTTTCTGCTGCCACCGCGAATACGACAAGCCCTTTATCTTTGTATTTTCTGTTGAGAGCATCGAGCGAGTCCATCTCTTCGGTGCACTCCCGGCACTTCAACGTCCAGAAATACAGGATGACAACCTTGCCTCTTTGCTGGGAAAGCATGAAGGGCTTTTCATTAATGTCATTGTAAAGGAAGTCGTTAGCCTGATTGCCCACCTTGACGGGGATGAAGCCGGTTTTAACATCCGTATTTTTGCCCTTCGTGCACCCTGACGCCAGAAGCATGGCCGTTATCAGGATAGAAATTATCTTTTTCATCGAATAGTTCCTTTCGATAATACCCGGCTAATATTCAAAATATAACAAATCATCCGTTGAAATAAAAGGATTTTGATAGTAATTTTAAATATATCCTGTTTTTGTTTGAAAAATGGTATCTTTATATGTTAGAAACCTCGGTCTAACGATGTGTTGTTACGGCACGGCGGCCATAAAAGGCCGCTTTAATGGAACCTTCGTCATGCGCAATTTTACAAAAACTCGCAACTCCGGCACGCAGGTCATAAATGACTGAGAAATACGATCACAGGGCTGTCGAAGCCCGTTGGCAATCGCTGTGGGAATCTGAAAAAGCCTTTGGCGCCAGGCCAGGCGGACAAAAGTATTATGTCCTTGAGATGTTCCCTTACCCTTCGGGAAAGATCCATATGGGGCACGTACGGAATTACTCCATCGGGGATGTTGTCTCACGGTTCTTGAGGATGAAAGGAAAGAACGTGCTACACCCGATGGGATGGGATTCCTTTGGGCTTCCCGCCGAGAACGCAGCGATTCAGAACGGCATACATCCGGCCAAGTGGACGCATGAAAATATACATAACATGAAAAATCAGCTCAAAAGGATGGGGCTGAGCTATGATTGGGAAAGAGAAGTTGCCACGTGCGCTCCCGATTACTATAAGTGGAACCAGTGGATATTCCTGAAACTCCTTGAGAACGGCCTTGCGTACAAGAAACATTCGCCGGTCAACTGGTGTCCTCAATGCCTGACTGTACTGGCTAACGAACAGGTTGAGGGAGGGCTTTGCTGGAGGTGCGATTCGCCCGTCGAGATGAAGGAGCTTGCGCAATGGTTTCTCAAGATTACGGCTTTTGCCGACGAGCTTCTTGATTATACCTATAAGCTTCCAGGCTGGCCTGAGAAGGTGCTTATCATGCAGAGAAACTGGATAGGCAGGAGCACGGGGGTCGAAGTCCTTTTCAAGATCGACGGTTCAAGTGAAACGATAAAGATATTCACCACCAGGCCGGACACTCTTTACGGCGTGACATTCATGAGCCTTGCAGCCGGACACCCTATCGTCGAAAAACTGACGACTCCTGAAAGGAGGGCGGAGGTGGAAAGCTTTGTGGCGAAGGTAAGCGTGTCCAGGGCCCGGCGAGATATGGAAGAGACAGACAAGGAAGGAGTGTTTACCGGCTCCTATTGCATAAATCCGCTTACCGGCGTGAAAGTCCCTGTATATGTGGCCAATTTTGTCCTCATGGAGTACGGCACCGGTGCGGTAATGGCGGTTCCGGCCCATGACCAGCGGGATTTCGAGTTCGCAAAGGCCTATGGCCTGCCTGTCGCGGTGGTAATAAATCCTCCCGGCGTCGTCCTTTCCCCGGAGACCATGGACAGGGCTTACGAGGACGAAGGCATAATGGTAAATTCAGGTCCGTTCAGCGGCATGAAAAGCCTAGAGGCCGCGTCTTCCATAGCAGGCCTCGTGGAGGAGAAAAAGGCCGGGAAGAGGACTGTCAACTACAGGCTCAGGGACTGGGGAATATCGAGGCAGAGGTACTGGGGGTGTCCAATACCCGTAATCTACTGTGATGATTGCGGTGTTTTGCCCGTGCCCTACAAAGACTTGCCCGTGACGCTGCCTGAGGACGTATTGCTTACCGGCAAGGGCCTCTCTCCGCTTGCTGCGGCAGAAAGCTTCGTCAATGTCAAGTGCCCGAAGTGCGGGAAGTCCGCGAGGCGCGAGACCGACACCATGGATACATTTGTGGATTCGTCGTGGTACTTTTTGAGGTACGTCTCGCCCCGGGAGAGGGATTTACCCTTTAGAGCGGAAGACGCGGCGTACTGGATGCCGGTTGACCAGTACATAGGCGGGGTAGAACATGCGGTGTTGCACCTTCTCTATGCGAGGTTCTTTACAAAGGCGTTAAGAAGCCTGGGGCTTACCGATCTCGACGAACCGTTCAGGAATCTTCTAACCCAGGGGATGGTCTGCAAGGAGACTGTCAGGTGCCGGGAGCATGGGTTCCTTTTTCCTGAGGAGGCGAAAGACGGGAGATGCGTGCATTGCGGGTCGGCCGTGGAGACCGGCGCGGTGGAGAAGATGTCAAAATCCAAAAAGAACGTTGTAGACCCGGACAGGATAATAGAAAAGTACGGAGCCGACACAACGAGGCTGTTTTCCCTTTTCGCCGCGCCTCCCGAGAAAGACCTCGACTGGAGCGAGGAAGGGGTGGAGGGCGCGTACAGGTTCTTGGGGAGGGTCTGGCGGCTTGTTCTTGAAAATATCGACATGCTCGCTGGACAGAGCCACTATGACCCCCGCAGTGACGGGCCTCTCGACGGGGCGTTAAAGGATCTCCATGGAGTCACGCACAGAACCATAAAG
>JAKAIQ010000220.1 GCA_021825035.1 Deltaproteobacteria bacterium
ATCTAAGCTCATTATCCCCTTCACCCTTGTTACTACGACCGTTACCGTTGTTTACAGAATGTTCTCCGGGCCGAACCTGTCCCTTAGATATGCGATCTACGGAAGCCTTATCTTTACGGCGCTGTGGGAGAGTTCCAAGCAGCTATTTGCATGGTATGTCTCGCATTTTACTTTCTATGGCAAGTTCTACAGTTCCCTCGGCGCGCTTATGGCGTTTCTCATATGGATATTCTACTCCGCCAACATGCTTCTCTTGAGCGCCGCCATCGCGAGGTGCGCTTATATCCACAGGGGCGCGCATGAGAACAGGCGAAGCGCCGGGACCCGGCGCAGGAGGCGGCGCGTTGTGTAGGAGACGCCTTTTAGAGCCGTATCCTGACTTTTAATTCGATAATAATCCCAGCAAATGCCGGGATTTACCGGCATTTAGGTGAAAGATTTTTATTGTAATATGTTTTTACATATGACAGAATTAGATGTTATCTGTCTCATCACCGCCAAGGGGAAAATTTAGATGAATCAGCTCTATAAAAACATAGCAATGTGGCTCATAATAATAGCCACTGTCGTGCTTATGTTTAACCTCATAAGCTACAAGCAGCCATCCTCGGAAAAAATAATCTTCAGCGACTTCATACATGACGTCGAGACGGGCAATGTCGCCGAGGTAACGATCCAGGGCAATGATATCATGGGCAAGTTCAAGGATGGCAAGCCCTTCAAGACCTTTTCGCCCCAGTATCCGGACCTCGTTTCCAAGCTCAGATCGAGCGGCGTCAAGATTTCAGCGGAGCCTGTCGTCGATACGCCATCCTGGGGTACGATATTCGTATCATGGTTTCCGATGCTCCTTCTTATCGGCGTGTGGATATTCTTTATGCGCCAGATGCAGAGCGGCGGAGGCAAGGCCATGAGCTTCGGCAAATCAAGGGCCAAGCTTCTTAGCGAGAACCAGCACAGGGTGACTTTCAAGGACGTGGCCGGCATTGAAGAGGCGAAGATCGAGGTCGAAGAGATAATAGAGTTCCTGAAGGACCCGAAAAAATTCACAAGGCTCGGCGGGCGCATACCGAAGGGCGTTCTTCTCGTGGGTTCGCCCGGCACCGGCAAGACGCTCCTTGCCAAGGCCATAGCCGGCGAGGCCGGGGTGCCCTTTTTCTCGATATCCGGAAGCGATTTCGTGGAGATGTTCGTCGGCGTCGGCGCCTCGCGCGTGCGCGACCTTTTTGTGCAGGGCAAGAAGAACGCCCCCTGCATAATATTCATAGATGAGATCGACGCGGTCGGCAGGCACAGAGGGGCCGGACTCGGAGGAGGCCATGACGAGAGGGAACAGACGTTGAACCAGCTCCTTGTCGAGATGGACGGGTTTGAGAGCAACGACGGCGTCATAATAATAGCCGCGACGAACAGGCCCGATGTGCTCGATCCGGCGCTTCTGCGTCCGGGAAGGTTCGACAGAAACGTGGTGGTGCCAAAGCCCGACCTGAAGGGCAGGGAGGAGATACTCAAGGTACACACCGCGCGCACCCCGCTTTCTACCGACGTCAATCTGGATGTCATCGCGAGGGGCACTCCCGGCTTTTCAGGCGCCGACCTCTCGAACCTCGTCAACGAAGCCGCGCTTCTCGCGGCGAGGAGAGGCAAGGAAAAGCTCGATATGGCCGAATTTGACGACGCCAAGGACAAGCTCCTCATGGGAAGCGAGAGGAGATCGATGATAATTAGCGATGCCGAAAAAACTAACACCGCCTATCACGAGGCCGGACACACGCTTGTAGCTAAACTCATTCCCGACGCCGACCCCATACACAAGGTCTCCATAATTCCAAGGGGCATGGCTCTGGGCCTCACCCAGCAATTGCCTATAGATGAAAGGCATACCTACAACAAGGAGTATCTCGTCGATAACATATCCGTCCTCATGGGCGGAAGAGCCGCCGAGGAGCTTATACTGAAGCATATGACCACCGGCGCAGGCAATGACATTGAAAGGGCGACCGAAATAGCGAGAAAGATGGTCTGTGAATGGGGGATGAGCGACAGGCTCGGACCGCTCACTTTCGGCAAGAAAGAGGAGCACATATTTCTCGGCAAGGAAATGGCCCAGCGCAGGGACTTCAGCGAAGAGACGGCCCAGGAAATTGACGAGGAAATAAAAAAGATTGTAATGGTGAATTATGCAAGGAGCAAGAACCTGCTCGAGTCAAATATCGACTCTCTCCACCGTATAGCCAAGGCCCTTCTTGAAAAGGAGGTGCTTGATTCGTTCGAGATAGACAGGCTCATTTACAGTGAAGGACCTGGCGGCGTAACGCCTATCGCTGCGCAGGAGGCTTTTCAGGCGCCATGAGGAAATATCGATGCCTTTTCGATTCGATGGCTTATGTCGGTAGAGTTCTGTAAGTATTCCTGTCCGGCGCAAGAGCGAAGCAGGTTGTCCTGTAGACTGTTTCGGGGGGTGACGTCTCTATATGACATGGGGAAAAATGAGCCGATTCTTCAGTCTTGACGGTTGCGCGCCAGGCCGGAAGGCTTCCAAATAAAGCGAACGACCCCTTTTGAAGTTATCTGTCAGATGCCTTGAGATTACATCTCTTGAGAGTTCGCAATCCGAGATGGCGCGCATGGGAGTGGATCCCGCCGTCATCCGGACAATGGCCTCTGAACATTTCCATTACAACCTGAAAGTAGAAGGTCTGACTGCGGCTCAGGCGAATATAGTCAGACGGGAGATGTTGTCTATCGGTGGAGAAGCGGCCGTCGCGAGCGGGGCGGCGTCATGTTCCGCCCGCCGTACGGACGCCATCATTTCAGGGACCCTCAAAGAGCTCGATATCCTCATGGACAAACTCCGCCTGCGTGAGCGGCGGCTTTCCGAAGTAGCCTTTGCCCTGAAAGAGGCTATGGACAATATTCGCAGGAAAGAGGTTATTCTCAGAGGCTCCGGCAAGAGCTGGACTCTTGGGTTACGAACCCATATCATGGGCATAGTCAACGTCACCCCCGACTCTTTTTCAGACGGCGGGATGTTCTTTGAAAAGGGCAGGGCTTTTGAAAAAGCACTTGAGATGGTTGAGGAGGGAGCGGACTGGGTAGACGTCGGAGGCGAATCGACGAGGCCTGGGGCGGAGCCGGTGCCTCTTAAAGAGGAGCTTAAGCGGGTCATACCCGTAGTCGAGGCGCTTTCCGGAAAAGCCGATGTCTCCGTCGATACTTCCAAAGCCGAGGTTGCAAGACAGGCCCTTGAGGCCGGGGCGAGTGTAATAAACGACGTAAGCGCCCTCTCCGGACCAGGCATGGCTGAGGTTTGCGCCGAATACGGAGCGTCGGTGGTCCTTATGCACATGCGGGGCGCCCCTGCCACCATGCAGAAAAATGTTGATTACGTCGATCTGATGGGCGAGGTGTTCAACTACCTCATGTCCCGTATAGAGTACGCCGTAAGCCGCGGCGTAGACCTCGAAAGGATAATGATAGACCCGGGATTGGGATTCGGAAAGTCCAGAGAGGGGAATCTGGAGATCATCAGGCGTCTTCCGGAATTCATGTCGCTGGGCAGGCCAATCCTCGTCGGCCCGTCGCGTAAATCGTTCGTATCCGGGATTGCCGGTTCG
>JAKAIQ010000221.1 GCA_021825035.1 Deltaproteobacteria bacterium
CAAGGACACAAGGCTTTCCGGCTATATGCTCGAAAACGCCCTGGTGGCCGGCATATGCTCCATGGGTGTGGACGCCGTAGTCGTCGGACCGCTTCCGACCCCAGGCATAGCCTTTGTCACATCCAGCATGAGGGCGGACGCGGGGGTCGTCATCTCTGCGTCTCACAATCCTTACCAGGACAACGGGATTAAGTTTTTTTCAAAAGACGGGCTCAAGCTCCCGGATGAGATAGAACTTCTCATAGAGGAGTTCATATTAGAGAACCATGATCCCAGCCATCGCCCGACAGCCAGAGAGGTCGGGAAGGCGTACAGGGTAGACGATGCGAGGGGCCGGTATGTCGTGTTCGCCAAGAATTCTTTTCCAAAGGATTTGACCCTTGACGGGATAAAGATAGCCATAGACTGCGCCAACGGAGCGGCTTACAGGGTCGCCCCCGCCGTCTTCTCCGAGCTCGGAGCAAACGTCATACAGGTTGGGGTCGACCCCAACGGCGAGAATATTAACCACGACTGCGGGGCGCTGCACCCGGAAAACGTCGCCCGGGTAGTCAGTGAGACCGGGGCTGATATCGGGATCGCCCTCGACGGGGACGGCGACAGGTGCATAATGGTCGACGAATCCGGCAGGGTCGTCGACGGCGACTTCATACTTGCCATTAACGCGCTCGGGATGATAAATGAGGGAACGCTCAAAAAAAACACCCTTGTCGCCACCATAATGAGCAATTCAGGCCTTGAAGAGGCGATCGAAAAAGGCGGCGGCAACGTGCTTCGAACGGCCGTCGGAGACAGATACGTCATGGAGGAGATGCTAAGAGGCGGCTACAATCTCGGAGGGGAGCAGTCCGGGCACATAATATTCCTCGACCATACGACGACCGGAGACGGGATAATAACCGCCCTCCAGATACTTAAAAGGATGGTTCTCAGCGGCAAGAAGCTCTCTGAACTCGCGGGGGTCATGAAGAGCTATCCTCAGGTGCTGCTTAACGTCAAGGTGAGGGAGAAAAAAGACCTGAACACCATCCCGTCGGTAGATGTCGCCCTCGAAGCCATAAAAAAGAGGCTGAATAACAGGGGACGGGCATTTATACGCTATTCCGGCACAGAACCTCTGGCGAGGATCACGATCGAGGGGGAGAAGGAAGACGAGATAAACGCCATGGCCAATGACCTCGCCGAGATCTTGAAGAAGGAAATAGGCTGAATCATTCAAAATAACATGAGGAGTTAGACGGAATGTCCAGGCTTTCAGTAAATGTAGACCACGTCGCGACTGTCAGGCAGGCCAGGCTCGGCATTGAGCCCGACCCCGTAATGGCAGCCATGCTGGCGGAGACCGCCGGGGCCGATGGCATAACCGTGCACCTGAGAGAGGACAGGAGGCACATTCAGGACAGGGATCTTCAGATACTGAGGAAGGTCATAAAGACACGGCTCAATCTCGAGATGGCGGCCACAGGCGAGATGGTAGACACGGCCCTTGAAGTAAAGCCGGACATGGTGACGCTGGTCCCAGAGAAAAGGCAGGAGCTTACCACCGAGGGCGGTCTCGACGTAAAAAATAATTTCGATTCGCTTAAATATGTCGTCTCCAGGTTGATGGACGCCGGGATTTCCGTAAACCTCTTTGTCGATCCTTCTCCGGACGCGGTCAAGACCTGTCACAGGATTGGCTCCGGCGGGATTGAGATACATACGGGTAGATACGCCGAGGCGCAAAATGTTTCAACAAGGGCCTCTGAATTCAAGCGGGTCCATGACGCCGCTATTCTTTCAAAACGCCTCGGCCTGAAGACCCACGCCGGCCATGGCCTCGATTACAGGAACATCCGGGAACTCGCGGCCATGAAGGAGTTCGAGGAATTCGCCATAGGATTCAGCATCATCGCAAGAAGCCTCTATACCGGCATTCATGAGGCCGTGAGAGAGATGAAAAGGCTTATAGAAGAAGCGAGGATTGCGGCCCCCGAGAGATGATTCGCGGAATCGGCATAGATATAGTCGAGGTCGATAGATTCAGGCAGGCCATGGATCGCTGGGGGGACAGGCTTTGTAAAAGAGTTTTCACCGGGAGCGAGCTTGGCTACTGTTACGCTCAGAGATATCCGGAACGCCATCTTGCAGCCCGTTTCGCCGCCAAGGTAAGTCTGTCCAAGGCCCTCGGTAAGAGGATTCGCTTCGTAGACGTTGAGGTAACAAGGGACGCCAAAGGCCCCGGTCTCATGGTGAAGGGGCTTGGAGAAGGTCTTAATATTTCCGTTACCATAACCCACGACGGCAATCTCAGCATGGCCGGGACGATTGTGGAGAGGTGCGAATGAAGCTCGCGGACGCCAAAACCATTCAGGCCATAGACCGTAAATCTTTGAAGGATTACGGAGTGAAGGGCTTGCAGCTCATGGAGAACGCCGGACGGGGGGTTGCCGATATAATCCTCCGCGAGCTTCAGTCCTGTCACAAAGGAAGAGGCCGGGTTGCGATAATAGCCGGAAAGGGCAACAACGGCGGCGATGGCTTTGTCGCCGCGAGGCACCTCAAGAACAGGGGGGTAAATGTAACGGTATTATCCTTCTCTCGGATAGATGAGATAAAAGGCGATGCCGGGGTGAACGCCGCTTCCTGGAAAAGGATGGGAGGAGATATTTTTCTTATTTCTGCCGGTGCGGCGCTGAACGATATCGAATCGATGTTTAGTCATTCCTCGATTATCGTTGACGCCATATTCGGCACAGGGCTGAGCTCCGAGATAAGAGGGCCTTACGCGGAAGTGATAGAGCTTGTAAACGGCCTTGATAAGAAAGTTATAGCCGTAGATATTCCATCGGGGGTCGACGCTTCCACTGGCGCCATATTGGGGACCGCGATCAGGGCGGACATAACGGCGACCATGGCGATGCCGAAGATAGGCCTTTACACGTATCCCGGCCGCGACTACTCGGGCCATATAGAGGTCGTTGACATCGGGGCGCCGAGATCCCTTCTCGACGACAGGTCGATAAGATGGAATCTCACGTGCGGCGTGGATATAAAAAGAACCTTGAGGCCGAGGAGCGCGAATACGCACAAGGGCTCATACGGCCATGTGCTTGTCCTTGCAGGCTCGCCCGGAAAGACTGGCGCGGCGCTCATGACGGCCATGGGAGCCATGCGGATGGGCGCCGGGCTTGCGACAATAGGGGTTCCTCAGGGCCTGCTTCCTTCGATGGAAGCGAAGACCATAGAGGCCATGACCCTTGGGCTCCCCCAGACACCGCAGATGACGCTCGGATTATCTTCCTATGATGCTGTAAGAAAGTCCATGGCCGGAAAATCGGCCCTTGTGGTAGGCCCCGGGCTAGGAGTCTCCGACGACCTCGCCGGTCTCATAAGAAAGATAATAAAGGAAGCCGATTACCCTATCGTAATCGACGCCGACGGGCTTAATAATATGGCCGGGCGCATGGAGGTCTTAAGGGATACTGCCGCGAGGATAGTCCTTACTCCTCATCCCGGCGAGATGGCCCGGCTCATGGATATGACCACGGCGCAGGTGCAAAGCGATAGGCTCAATGTAGCCGAAGCGCTTGCCGGAAAGACGAAAGCCACGGTCGTCCTAAAAGGCGC
>JAKAIQ010000222.1 GCA_021825035.1 Deltaproteobacteria bacterium
CTGCCTACATCCCGACCAACGTCATCTCGATCACCGACGGGCAGATATTCCTTGAAACAGACCTTTTCTACTCCGGCATAAGACCGGCCATCAACGTGGGACTGTCGGTCTCACGCGTCGGCGGAAGCGCGCAGATAAAGGCGATGAAATCAGTAGCCGGCACGCTCCGTCTTGAGCTGGCGCAGTACAGGGAACTCGCGGCGTTCGCGCAATTCGGCAGCGACCTTGACCCGGCGACACAGAGGCAGCTCGCAAGGGGCGGACGGCTCGTCGAGATATTGAAGCAGGGCCAGTACAAGCCCCTCCCCGTTGAAAAACAGGTCCTTATAATCTACGCGGCGACGAACGGATACGTAGACGCATACCCGGTAAGCGCGCTCAGGAAGTACGAGGATGAGCTTAACGCCTACTTCGAGTCAAGGCGCCCCGATATACTGAAGGATCTCAGGGAAAAAAGAAACATAGACGCTGACATGAAGACCAAGATAAACGGCGCCCTCGAGGAGTTCAAGAAGATATTTACCGTCGAGGCGAAGCAGTAGCCGTTAAAATCCCCGGAATCAACGAAAGTTCTGAAAGATGCCAAGCCTTCGAGACATAAAACGCAGAATAAAAAGCGTTAAAAATACCCAGCAGATAACCAAGGCCATGAAGATGGTCTCGGCGGCCAAGCTGAAAAGGGCCCAGGACGAGATAATAGCCGCCAGGCCCTATGCGGAAAAGATGCTCTCGCTCATCTCTTCTCTTGCGGCCAAGACGCCTTCCGAAAGCCACCCGCTCCTGAGAGCGGCAAGCGGAGAGAACCCGAAGACAGCCGTCATATTCATAACATCCGACAGGGGTCTTTGCGGGAGCTTCAACGCCGTGCTTCTAAGAACAGTGGAACGGTTCCTCCGTGAGGCTGAATACGGCGTAAATCTCTACCTAATCGGGAAAAGGGGCATAGAGCATTTCAAAAGGCGCGACATAGAGGTCGTCAAATCGAGGCCTTACGGCAGCGCCCGCCCGAAGTATGGTCATGCCGTTGAAATTGCCCATAATGTCATAAACTCTTATCTCGGCGGCGAGGTCAATGAGGTAAGGATAATCTACAGCGAATTCAAATCGGCCCTCGCCCAGCGGCCGGTTGTCCAGAAACTGCTTCCCATAACCCCTGAGAAACTCGCCGAGGCCGAAGAGTTTCAGGTAGAGATGCTTTTCGAGCCTTCGAAAGACGAAGTGCTTTCGAGCCTTCTGCCCAAATACGTCGAGGTACAGGTCTTCAGGGCGCTCCTGGAGTCTTCCGCAAGCGAGCATGGCGCCAGGATGACCGCGATGGATTCCGCCTCGAAGAACGCATCCTCGATGATAGGCGGACTTACGCTTAAGTACAACAGGCTCAGACAGGCTGCCATCACAAAAGAGCTCATGGAGATTATTGGCGGGGCCGAGGCGCTCAAGGGATAATAATCTGTTAAAGACCGGGGCTAAGATCAGGGCCCGTCAACGAAGTCCAAGGAGGCTATTTAAAATGTCCGACAAGAACTTAGGAAAGATAACGCAGGTAATCGGGCCTGTGCTCGACATAGAGTTCCAGCCTGGGAAATTGCCTGCCATATATAACGCCATAAAAATTACGAACCAGAGTTTAAGCGAAGAAAAGTGGAACCTCGTAGCAGAGGTGGCGCAGCACCTCGGTGAAAATACGGTAAGGTGCATAGCCATGGACTCTACCGACGGCCTTGTTAGAGGAGCGGAGGCGTGGGATACCGGAGCCGGCATATCCGTTCCGGTGGGAAAGCCGGTCCTTGGCAGGATACTTAACGTCGTCGGCGAGCCGGTCGATCAGCTCGGCCCCGTAAAATCCGAAAAGTTATACCAGATACATCGTCCGGCGCCATCATTTGAGGAACAGTCGACCTCGGTTGAGGTCTTTGAAACAGGCATAAAGGTCGTCGACCTCCTCACCCCGTACCTTAAAGGCGGCAAAATAGGCCTTTTCGGCGGCGCCGGGGTCGGCAAGACCGTTCTTATCATGGAACTCATCAATAACGTCGCCATGCAGCACGGGGGCTTCTCGGTCTTCGGTGGGGTCGGCGAGAGGACCAGGGAAGGAAACGACCTCTGGATGGAAATGAAGGAAAGCGGCGTTCTCAACAAGACAGCCCTTGTCTACGGCCAGATGAACGAGCCCCCTGGAGCAAGGGCAAGGGTCGCGCTTACCGCGCTAACCGTGGCCGAGTACTTCAGGGACGAGGAGAATCAGGACGTTCTTCTCTTCATCGACAACATATTCAGGTTCGTCCAGGCCAACTCCGAGGTCTCTGCGCTTCTCGGACGTATCCCCTCGGCTGTCGGATACCAGCCGACCCTGTCCACTGACGTCGGCGAGCTGCAGGAAAGGATTACCTCGACGACAAAGGGTTCGATCACTTCCGTCCAGGCGATATATGTTCCGGCTGACGACCTCACGGACCCTGCGCCGGCAACCACCTTCGCGCACCTCGACGCGACTACGGTTCTTTCGAGGCAGATAGCCGAACTCGGCATCTACCCGGCGGTCGATCCGCTTGATTCGACTTCAAGGATACTCGATCCTCAGGTGGTCGGTGAAGAGCACTACGGGGCCGCAAGGCGAATCCAACAGATCCTGCAGAAATACAAGGACCTTCAGGATATCATTGCAATCCTCGGCATGGATGAACTGTCAGAGGACGACAAGCTCGTAGTCGCCAGGGCGAGAAAGATACAGAGATTCCTGTCGCAACCCTTCTTCGTTGCCGAGCAGTTCACAGGCACCCCGGGCAAGTACGTCGGCATCAAGGATACCATAAAAGGCTTCCAGGGCATCACTGACGGCCAATACGACGACATTCCGGAGCAGGCCTTTTATATGGTAGGCACGATCGAGGAAGCCCTTGAAAAGGCCGAGAAGATAAAAGCTACAGTCTGAGTTTTATGACATGAAAAACAACTGAAGGCGAAACTTTTATGGCTGAAAGCTTTTTGCTTGAAATAGTAACCCCATCGAGAAAGCTTCTTTCAAAGGACGTGGAAGAGGTCAGCGCGCCGGCCTGCATGGGCGAGATAGGCGTTCTTTCCGGTCACGCGCCTATGCTTACGATGCTCAATCCGGGCGTAATATCGTACAAAAAAGGCGCCGAATCAGGAGCTATCGCCGCTGGACGGGGGTATGCCGAGGTCCTGCCGGACAAGACCACCATACTTATTGAAACCGCGGAACTCGATTCGGAGATAGACCCTGAAAGCGCGCGTCAATCGTTGAGCAAAGCCGAAGACGCGCTTAAAAATCTAACGCAGGACGACCCCGGATATCAAGACGCTTCCGATTCATACGAGCTTGCTCTGGCTCGCGTAAGGCTGAAGGAACGCCACAAAGGTTAACTCGCGAGATACAAGATGATACCTGAAAAACTCCTCGAAGTCCTTAAAAACGAAGGCGTTGTCGCCATAGCCACATCGAGCGGCGACGGAACTCCTCATCTGGTCAATACATGGAATAGCTATGTACAGATCGTAAACGAATGTCTTATCTTTCCGGCCGGAGGCATGAACAAGACCGAAGCGAACGTTGCAAAAAACAATAACGTGCTCATTACGCTAGGCA
>JAKAIQ010000012.1 GCA_021825035.1 Deltaproteobacteria bacterium
CGATCTCAGCCTGAGGGCGCGCAGGCTTTCTATCGTAGAGCGCATATCGCCAGGTATCCACACCCTTACCCCGATCATTTTCGGGCCGCGCTGCACCTCCGTGGTGATCTTTCCGCTTAAAAGGCCTTTCAGCATGCGCGTGACCGACTCCGGGTCCACTCCCTCCAGAGCCGCCCGTACCCGGTCGACCCTTATGTTAAGGGCGTCCCCGGCGAGGACGACCCCGTCTTTCACATCGACGACTCCGGGAATTTTTCCTATCGCGCCTGCGACCTTGGGTCCGAGCCTCATGAGCAGGTCCATGTCGTCGGAGTAAATGGCTATTTCTATGGGCTGAGGCACAGCCGTAAGATCGCCGATAAGGTCTTCCATCAGCTGCGCCATCTCTATCTCAAGCCCCGGGACCGACCTCTCCACCCTTGAGCGCACTTCGTCCATTACGGTTTCGATGGGGCGGCGCGGGAAGGGCTTGAGGCGTACAAAAAAATCACCTGTGTATGACTCGGTAAGCCCCCCGCCGAGTTGAAGCCCCGTGCGTCTGGAGTAGGTATCCACGTCCGGGATCGACCGGAGTATCGTCTCCACCTGTTTAAGGAGGCGATCGGTTTCTGTAAGCGAGGTTCCGGGCGCGGCCCGGTAATCGATGATAAAGCCGCCCTCGTCCATGGACGGCATGAAACCTGAGCCAACGCCCCTGTAGCTTAACCACCCTGAAAGGACGAGCGGGACTATTGCGAAGATCAGGAGCCACGGGCGCGCCAGGAGTCGCCGCATCATGGCCCCGTACCGGTCGAGGACCCTTTTTGCGAGAGGGCCCTGCTTTTCCTGCTCGGCGTCCTTCCGGCTGAGCATGTGGTCCGCCATCAGGGGAACCGCGAGCATGGCTATGAAAAACGAGATGAAGAGTCCGGCGGCCATTGTAAGCGACAGTGGCTTGAAAAACGCGCCCGTTACCCCGGATAGGAACGCGAGCGGCGCGAAGATGATTATTGTCGATGCCGAGGAGCCCGCAAGGGGCTTCGCGAACTCCCGCGCCGCGCCGAGCACGCTTCCGTGGCGTTCGCCGCCCTCCCGGAGCCTGCGGATGATCTGCTCGGTCATGACTATGTTGTCGTCTATGATGAGCCCGACAGCGGCGGCCATGCCGCCGAGGGTCATGATGTTGAAGCTCATGTGGAGGATGTAGAGAAGAAGGACGGTGGCGGCCAGCACGCTCGGCACGGTAATAACGGCGATAAGGGTTATTTTTATGTTTCGGAGAAAAAGGAAGAGTATCGCGGCCGCCAGCGCGATGCCGATAAGAACCGCGTCGCGGACGCTCGCTGCCGAAGAGAGGATGAGTTCGCTCTGATCGTACCAGTTGGCGATCCTTATCCCTTCGGGCAGGCGGCCCCTAAATTCCGCCAGCATGGCCTTAACTTTTCCCGCGATCCGCACCGTATTGCCGCCGGGCTGCTGGAATATCTGGAAGATAACCGCGTCATGGCCGTCGGCCGTTACACGCGTCCACCGGGGCGCAACGCCCCGCTCTACCGTTGCCACGTCATCGAGAAGGACAATCCCGTTTTTGCCGGAGCGCAGTACCGTTTTACGGATACCCGCCAGACGAGTCTGGCGGGTATCGGACATTACCATGTAAAGCTTGTAGTTGTCCTCAAGCCGTCCGACGGCGGTAATGACGTTGGCGGCTGAGAGGGCCCTGGCGACGTCATCCAGGGAGAGTCCGTATGAGGCCAGCCTCGAAGGGTCGGCGGTCACCCTGTATTCCTCCTGCGCCCCGCCGAGGACTCCGACCCTGGCCACACCCCTTACCGTGGAAAGGAGCGGCCTCAGCTGATAGAGGGCGATGTCGCGGAGTTCCACGAGAGGCCGCGTATCGGAGGTAATGCTGTAAGCGAGCACCGGAAAGACCGTCGGGTCCATCCGGCGAACCGTGAACGACGTTCCGGACGGCAGTTCCGGCAGCTTCTGGCTGACGGCTGACTGAACCTCGAGCATCGCCTTGACCATGTCGAGGCCCCAGTCGAAGTTTATGGATATCTCCGAGCTTCCGCGGCTGCTTGTGGAACGGACGCTCAAAACCCCGGGGATAGCCCTTACCGCCTCTTCAACCGGCCATGTCACCTCGATGGCCATGCGGTCCGATGGCCGGTTGCCCGCGTCAAGGTCCACCACCACTCTTGGGAAATCCACAGCCGGGAAAAGAGCTACCGGAAGACTAAAGCTGCTTGCGAGCCCGCCAGCCACCAGCAGCGCCATGAAGAATAAGACCGACCGCCTGTGCGATTGTATCCAGTTTATAACCGTCATCGAGCCGTCGTCACTTTCACCGCCATGCCGTCCTTCAGTTCATAATTTCCGAGGACGACCACCCGGTCTCCCGGCCTTATGCCCCCGCCTGTGACCACGACATTCTTCCTGTTTGACAGGCTTGGCTCAACATAACGCTTTACGGCCCTGTTTTTCTTTACGGTAAAAAGGACGTAGCGCCCGCCTTCTGGCAGTACCGCGGCCATGGGAACCATGAGTCCTTCCGCCCTTGCTATCGCCATCTTGCCCCGGATATATTCGCCGAGGAGAAAATCCTGTGACGACGGCAACGAGACAAAGACATCGACCAGCCTTGTGGCAGGGTTTACGGCGCTCGAAATCTTCCGGATGCGCCCGGCGGCTTCGAGCCGGGTTTCGACATTTACATGAGAAAGCGAGACGGCTCCTCCGGCCCTGATAGATTTAATATCCTCCGGTTCGATCCCGATCAGGGCCTCAAGCCGGTTCCTGGCGACTATTTCGACGAGCGGGGCGCCTGCCGGGACTATCGATCCCTCCTGGACGTTGACCTTGCTGACGAGGCCGGCTGTATCGGCTCTTACAGCCCTTAGTCCGTCTATGCCCTGCTTTTTCATGCTTTCTATCCGGAGCCTGGCCTCTTCAAACGACTGCCTGGACTTAAGGAGCTGATCGTTCGTCGCCAGTTTGAGGGCGATCCGCCGCCTCATCTGCTTAAGGCCCTCTCGCGCGAGCCTGAAAGCGTTTCGGGCTTCTTCGAGTTTGAGATACGTGTCAGGGCTTGGTTCGATGCTTAAAAGGACTTCACCGGAAGAGATTTTCTGGCCTCCGCTGACCATGATGCGCCTTGCCCTGCTTTCAAAGGGCACGGATAGCACCTGTACAGCTCCGGGGGCGGGGACGACGGTCCCGTAAGCCTCCACCTCTTCAGTTACAGTCCCGATCGTTGCCGGCGCGACCTCGACACTTGCTACAGGCCCGCCCTCTTCGGCTGCCGCCCCGGGATTCCCTTCAATCCTCCATCTCCCTGAGATAAGCAAGTAGGCGCCTACCGCAACGGCTGCGGCTATGACGAGTATTATCAACAAACGGCGATTCATCGTAGCCCCCTTCAGACCACGGCCTGGCTTTTTTCGCCCGGCGCGGGATAGCATTTCATCATCAAAAATCTTATCTGCCGGCGCCCTGCCGCCCTAAATACTCCCCCGCGGCTACTTCGAGCGCGATATTCTGCTCGGCGAGGTTTAGCTTCAGGTTTAGCTCTTCCATCTCCCTGGCGAGGAGATCACTACGCGCGTTGTAATAGCTGGGCGCATCGACAATGCCTTCAAGCAACGCCCTGCGATATGTCTCGACAAGGTTTTTCAAGGCAGGAATAAGCTCCTCGGCCGAATGTATACGGGCCTCCGTGGACTTCATATCTACGAGGATGAGCGCCACTTCCGATCTTGCCTCGAAGAGCCTGGCGGTGTATTCGTCGAATAGCTTCTTCCTTGTTGCCTCTTCCAGGGCGATGGCGCCCTGGTTCCTGTCGAAAACCGGCAGATCCATGGTTATGCCGAAACCGGCCGATACGACGCCGGTATTGTCATGCCCTCCTGTAAGCCCTATGCCAATCCTGGGGAACTGGGCAAGTACGGCCGCCCTCAGGCGCGCGTCCTGGCTCCGGTATCCTTTTTGGAGGGCGAGAAGGTCGAGCCTTCGTTCTTCCAGCCCCTCTATTATACTTGCCTGAGGCGGGATGTTCCGCGCCGAGAGCGGAGATATATCCTTTTCAAGAGCAATGGCCCGTTCCGGCGGCAGGCCCAGCGTCCGGTTAAGGGCAAGCCGTTCGTCGCTCTGCCGCCGTTCGACGGCAAGCACCGAGGCATTGGCCCTCTCAAGCGCGGCACGGGCGGCCGCGAGATCAACGACCGTAACGGCCCCGATCTCGGCCCCTTTTTTGAAGGTCTCAAGGTTTTCCCCGAGCCTTTTTTCTTCTTCCCTTACCGCCTCAAGCTCCTTTTCTATGAAGAAGAGCCTGTACACATGGAGCCTTGCGGCCTGCGCCACCTGCCATTCCTGCCATGCTATGTCAAGGTCGACTGAAGCGGCGCTCGCGGCGGCCTCGTCTATCCGCGCGTTCCTTGTTATGAGCGGCACAACATCCCAGCCCAACCCTCCGCCAAGCGCCGTTACCGTTCCGGGAAGCAGGCCCGCCACCGGGAAGTCCATGTTGTATGATAATTGAGGGTTTGGAAGTATATGCGCTTGCAGAAGCTCAGCCCGGGCTATTCCCCTGCGGTCGCGGACGGCTCGCAGCCCCGGGTTCAAGATGACCGCCAGTACGGCCGCTCCATCCGGTGAGAGACCTTTTTCGAGGTCGATGACAACGGGCTTCAAGATGGGATGTTTGATCTCTCCAGCCTTTGCCCGGATTACGTCCATTCCGGGAGTCTTGAGCGCTCGTTCGACTGCCGCCCGGTCAAGGGGCATCGGCCTGTATGAAGCGCAACCCTGCAAGACGAAAAAGGCCGCGACAATAAGGAAGCAAGTTTTTTCATACGTGACCGGTTTAGAAACCAGCATTCAATTTCCGCCTCTTTCAAGTATTGAAGCAATGGAACCGAAACGTTTTCTTTCTCAAACAACGAAGAAGGCCGGAATATGGTGAATATCTTTAAGCCTCCGCATCGTCCGGGGCTCTTTTCAGATAGACCGAAACAGCCGTGCCGGAGCCGGGCGCGCTTTTTATATCGATGCGGCCTCCGTGAAGCTTCACTATAAGATCGCAGATGCTCAAACCGAGTCCGGCGCCGCCGGTATCTCTCGAACGTGATTTATCGACCCGGTAAAAACGATCAAATACCCTGCCGAGATCGTTTTCCGGTATGCCTATTCCAGTGTCTTTAATCTCGGTTACGACAAAATCCGTCTCATTCCTTACTGAAATATCGACGGTCCCGCCGGAGACATTATATTTTATTGAGTTATCCAGGAGATTGAAGAAAAGCTCCATAAGCATGGCCCTGTCGCCGCGAATCCGCCCGGCAACGCGCTCCGGCCCGTTTATGCGTATGCCGGCCCGCCCGGCAACCGGCCCCAGAAGGCCCGCCGCCTCGCATACGAGGTCGGCCGGGTTTATATCCTCAAGCCTGAGCTCCGTTCTCTCGCCGCTCAGGCGAGCCGAGGCAAGGAGCTTGCTCACCGTCTCGGACATCATCTTCGCCGCTTCCATGACGGCCTTAAAGGCTTCCCTGTATTCCGCCGATGTCCTTTCCCGCCTTAGCATTATCTCGCTATGGCTTAAAATGACGGAAAGCGGCACCTTGAGCTCGTGGGAGGCATCGGCGGCAAACTGCTTCTGACGCCTGAAAAGCATGTCCAGGCTGTCAAAGGTCCTGTTGAATGAAGACGCCAGCGCCGCAAGTTCCCCGGGTATACCCTCCGTCTTTATCCTCTCCGAGAGGTTAGCCTCGGAAATCCTGCTTACCGTGTCTGAAATATCCTTTACCGGGGCAAGGGCCTTTCCCGCTATGAGCAAGCCGCCAGAGGCGGAGGCGAACATGATAAAGACGATGGAGCCGACGAGTATTATCCTGTAGCTCCTGAGGAGTTTTAGCTGGCCCCTTATCTCCTCGGCGCATTGAACAATAAGGCCGGCGCGCCGGCCTCCGGCAACATGCCCTTTGCCGGCTCCGGTTGCGTATTCCACTGCCATACGGTAATTGATAAGCCTTACCGGGACTCCGTTCAAAAACGCCGTCTCGAAGACCGCCCCGCCGCCCTCGGAATCGGCCGGAAGCTCCGAGCCGCCGAGCGAATTCGACTTCTTCACGATCGTACCGTCAGGGAGCCGTATCTGAAAGAAGACTCCGGCGTTCAGGCCGTACTCCCTGGTGATGTCCTCGGAAAAATCGAAGCTTGCCCTGCTTCCGCTTTCGCTTATATTGTCGTTTATGAGCACGGAAAGTGCCCTGGCCCTGGAAAGGAGGCTCGCGTCGACGGAATCGTAGACGATCTTCCCGATGCTGAAATAAAGGACGGCCCCCAGGGTGGAGAGGGCCAGGAAGAAGACGCCCATGTAAAAAATTATTATCTTCGCCTTTATGGAGGAGAGCATCCTACCCTTTGAGCACGTATCCGGCCCCGCGCATCGTATGGATGAGCCTCCTGCCGGAGCCGCTTTCCAACTTGTTCCTTAGACGGTTGATGAAGACGTCTATGATATTGCTGTCGAGGTCGAAGTCATGCCCGTAGAGGTGCTCGGAGAGCGATATCCGCGTGAGTACCCTGTTCCTGTTCAGGGCCATATACTCAAGGAGGGCGTACTCCTTTGCAGAAAGGGCGACGTCCTTTCCATCAATTTTCACCCCGTGGGTCGCCATGTCTATGGAAAGGCCGTCTATCTCAATGACCGAGGTCTTTGTGTCCGAGGCGCGCCTCAAAAGCGCCCGTATCCGCGCGAGCAGCTCCTCAAAAAGGACCGGTTTGGTCATGTATTCGTCCGCTCCGCCGTCGAGACCCGTGACCTTGTCGGCAAGCGTATCCATCGCCGTGAGCATCATGACCGGGGTCTTTACCCCCGCCCTCCGGATGGTCTTCAATATCGTCATCCCATCCACGCCGGGGAGCATGATATCGAGTATGATCACGTCCGAGGGCTCGTTGGCGGCCATGAAGAGCCCGTCCTCTCCGTTATAGGCGACGTCGACCGCGTAGCCCTCTTCCTCGAGCCCTTTCTTGAGGATGTAGGCGAATGGCTTTTCGTCTTCAACTATCAATATCCGCATCGTCCCAGCCCTTATTCCCTTGCTATTTTATCATGTACGGGCTAACTTACAAAGCGCCGGAGGCCGTCATCGCAGGTCTCTCTCAAGCGGCTTTTTTTGCGCTTTCGTATAAGGGCCTTCGGCAGGTGCTTTTCCCAGCGTCATTCATTTCATACTCCATGCGATACCAAGGCTTGTCCTGCGGCCATTTGCCTGTTGTTGTCATTTCCGAGCCGCGCCTCAGTCCGGGTGCGGCCCTTCAATCGAATTTTCAAGTATCCTGCCTGTTTTGGCGTCTACGCCGACCTCGCGGGTGATATGGCCCTTGCGGATGTCAAAGGAATAGCGCAGGCCGCTGCCGCCGCTCTCTTTTTCCAGCTCCTCGGATATTATCTTGCCGTGGAAGGCCTTCAGGGCCGCCTTGCGGGCTTCCTCAATGGTGATCCTTGCCTCTTTCGCGTATTTTGCACCGGTAAAAGCATGGACGGCAGAACCAAAGATCAAAACTACGGCGGCGATTGCGCTCGTTACAATCAGCTCTTTTTTCATTTTTTTTCTCCTTTAAATAAACGTGCAAGCCCTCAACCCTGGCTTTCGTTCATTATATCCGTCAAAGATTACGGGAAGATGAACGCACTTGGCCGGATAAGTTCTTTTTCGGCAGTCTCACAACAGGCCTGAGTTTGCGTTCGGCAAATATCGGTATGATAACGCCGTGGCCGGGTCTTTATTCAGCGGCTTGAAAAAAGAACGTGCGAGGCGTAGAATCTATCGGACAAGGGTAGAGGCTGGAGCGGACCCATTTTACTGCATGGAGGTCTTTTGCAACCCGGCTCCCTCGGCTATGACTTCGAGACGGCTTCTTCGGGCAACTGTCTGCAAAACCAGGGGACATCGAAATGACCGGCTTTCGCATGGCGACAATATCTTATCGATTGGAAAACGAGGTTGTTGGTGGGCTCGGTATTTAAGGATAACAATATAGACGAGGTTATTCGTCTTCTGAAAAGGCAGGTAAAAGCCTTCAATCTGCCCTGGCTCGAATCGATGGCGAATACATCGAGAGATCCCTTCACAATTTTGATTTCTTGCTTGCTCAGTTTACGGACTCAGGACAAAACCACGGGGGAGGCATCGGAAAAGTTGTTCGCTCTCGCTTCGACGCCAAAAAAAATGGTTTTATTAAGCGTCGGTAAAATTCAAAAAGCCATCTATCCCGTAGGGTTTTATAAAGTTAAGGCGAAAACAATAAAGGACATTAGCGCAACGCTATTGGAACGTTACGGCGGTCAAGTTCCCGACGAGATTGAAGAGCTCTTGAAGCTGAAAGGCGTCGGCAGGAAAACGGCGAACCTGGTAATTACTCGAGGATTCAATAAATACGGGATTTGCGTGGACACGCATGTTCATAGAATCACGAACAGGTGGGGCTACATCAAGACTAAAACGCCGGAGGAGACGGAGTTTGCATTAAGGGCCAGGTTGCCCAAAAAGTATTGGAAGGAAATAAACGGGCTCCTCGTTGCATTCGGACAGAATATATGTAAACCAAGATCACCCCTGTGCAGCCGGTGTGATCTTAATAGCTATTGTATGAAAATAAAGGTCGCCAAAAGCCGCTAAAAAAGATGGATCCGGAGCGGCTACGGCAGGAAGTTAATGCCTGTTAGATGACGTATCGGGAACGTATCCCGGGATCTCCCCTGTCTGACAATCAAAAGATCTGCAAAGTTTTTCTGAAATTAGTCGGTTCTTCTTCCGGAGTTCGGTGTGCCCCTTGCGTTGCCGGCCCTAAATCCTTTTTCTTTTCGCCGCCTCAGCCTCATGGTTACGGCCTGAGCCGTCCCACGTCAATCCACCTTCAATTCGACGAGATCCCCAAGCTCCCATAGCTTAAGGCAGAGCTTTATGACCTTGCCATAACCCTCGGAAGTAAAAATATCATTTTGCGTTATAATCTCTCTTATCTGCAAAGCCATCTCGGACTCTTCAGGACAATTGCTTTCAAACGACGTGATGAATTTCTTCAGGATTTTTTTTGACCCGGTATCCAGAGTAAAATATTCAAGGAATCCCCATGCGGTGATATATCGTGAAATCATGAGCCGCTTTCTTACCTGCGCATTCGCATGCATTGATGAAAAATATTTTCCACTGATTATATCTTCTTCCTCTTTCCGCACCGTGTCGAGATAATTGGAGGCTAACAGGGGAAAACCCTCGGCATGAGCCATTTTATTTACAGGTATATCTTCAAGCATTGAACTGAGGATGCTCAGGCTTAAGGCTTCTTCTTCACCCGGCTGTCTGCGCAGAATCATACGGGGGAATCCTTTTTTGTGTCTGAGCAGGCCGTGAGTTATCTCATGTGCGACCGACTGTTCGAGTTGACCGGGGCCAAGCTCCGGCGAGAGCCTCACGATAATGACGGACGGGTCGTCAACAAAACCGGAAGCCATGCCCGGCAGGCCGAGGTATCTGTCTTTTTCGAGCGATACGCGGCGCCCTGTTTCTTCTTCGACTCTTTTAATATAGCTTAGCAGCCTGTCGGAAAATGCCGGCATGGTCGCCTCTTTTGAAAATGCTCCGCGAGCGCAAATCCGGCTGCTTGCGGCGGAGACGAGCCGGCTAATAGAGATGTTTTCTTTCACCTGGAAGCCGCCCGGAAGAAAAGCTGCCTGTAATCTTTGTCAGGGCCAATCCTCCGCCGCCCAGGGCGCGACTTCCATAGAAAGGTTTTCGATGCTCCGCGGCTCGCCGCCGGGAGGTTCATTATAAAGTAATGGTATGTATTCTACCACATATTGCACCGGACTTCCGTCCTGCGACACTGCAATGCCAGCTTTCCCTGTAAAATTCAGATGCGCTTAATCGTAAATCGATTGAAGCAGCCCTGAATGAAAATGAAATGCCCGATATTTATTTTAGCCCGGTGGGATAAAGATGAAGGGGGGAAACCCCTTGTTTTTTTCACGTATATATAATATTATTTCCGTTAATGTCACCGGATAGCGACGCCGCGGAGTTCATAAGCCCCACCTTCGGGCCTCTTTCTTTCGACGGCGTTTTCGCCAGGATAGTGGAATACATGGGCGAAGGCGGCGGCTACACTTATAACCTCATCATCGGAACGGACTCATTCCTATCTACCGAAACCTTGTTCGTAAGCGCCATCATAGTGCACCGGATCGGCCATGGCGGCAGATATTTTTATAAGAAAATGCGCCGCCGGAAGATTGACAACATGCGCCAGAGGATATTTTACGAAGCGACCATGAGCATAGAACTCGCTTCTGTCATCATGGGCAAGTTGAACGAAAACGGCTTCAAGAAACTCCCGGTGGAGATTCACCTGGATATAGGGATGAACGGAAGCACCAGGGAGATAGTAAAAGAGGTGGTCGGCATGGTAACCGGCTCAGGCTATTCCGCCGTGACGAAGCCGGCGTCCTACGGAGCCAGCAAAGTCGCCGACCGTCATTCCAAGTAGAAGCCGCCGATGCGTCATGGCCTCTTTCTGAAGTAGCCGCATTTTACGGTTCGAAGGGTCGATATGACTGTAAAACAGGAAATATCGCTGGCACAGAGAAAGATCATCCACGGGGTGTACGTGATAAGCACGGCCTTTGAGGGAAAGGTCAACGCAATGACGGCCGCGTGGGTCGCAAGGGCGTCTTTCAGCCCTTCGCTTGTCTCCGTCTCTGTAGGAAAGACCAGGTATTCCCATGATATGATAATGAAAGCCGGGGTTTTCGCCGTCAACGTCCTCGGCAGACACAATATAGAGTCCGGAAAGCACTTCGGCCTTAAGACGGGCAAGAAAACCGATAAGTTCCTTGGCATCTCCTATGATACGGCAGTAACCGGGTCTCCGATACTCAAAGATTGCATAGCGTGGATGGACTGCAAGGTTGTATCCAGCCATGACGCCGGGGATCACACCATATTCATAGGCGAAGTCCTTGACGGCGGGGTGCTGAAGGAAGCCGAAGAGACGCTCATCTACGATAGGGACAGTTTCTATAAATAAGAAATTCCACTCCGATCAACCTTTTCCGATAAGCCTCCTGAATTCGGCCTCGTCTATTATCTTGAGCCCCGTCTCTTTCGCCTTATCGTACTTCGATCCAGGCTCTTTTCCGGCCACGACATAATCGACCTTTTTACCGACTGCGGATGCCGTCTCCCCGCCTTCGGATTCGACTATAGCCTTTGCCTCGTCCCTGGTGAAAGTCTGCAAGGTGCCTGTGAAAAGAAAGACCTTCCCCGTAAGTCTTCCGCCGGCCCTTTTGCTCTCCTGCAAATCGAGGCCGGCCTTTTTCAATTTGTCGATGACATCCCTGTTATGCTTTTCAATGAAGAAATCCAGTATGCTCCGCGCCGTCTCGGGGCCGATCTCGTATGTCCCGAGGAGGTCTTCCTCGCTTGCGTTCATGAGCGAGTCGAGGCTGCCGAACTTTTTTTCGAGCAGGGCGGCCATGTGTTCGCCGACCCCCCGTATGCCGAGGGCGAATATGAACCTCCCAAGGGAAGGCTTCTTGCTGTTTTCGATGGCGCGGAGGAGATTGTCCGCCGATTTTTCCGCCCATCGTTCGAGCCTGAGGATATCCGCCTTTTTAAGGCGGTATATATCCGCCACATCTTTTAAAAGCCCATTTTCAACGAACTGATTTACGTGCATGTCCCCGAGGCCCTCGATGTCCATAGCCTTCTTTGACGAGAAGTGTCTTATGCTTTCCATGAGCTGCGCCGGGCATGAGAGGCCGCCGGTGCAGAAATGTATGGCTCCGATCTTCTCGACCATCGACCCGCACCGCGGGCACTTATCCGGCATCCTGAAAGGTTTCGCGCCATGGGGCCGTTTTTCCTTGATAACCCCGGCTATCTCCGGTATCACGTCGCCGGCCCTCTGCACTATGACCGTGTCTCCGGGCCTTACGTCTTTACGGTCGATCTCGTCCTGGTTGTGAAGGGTCGCGTGCTCTATCGTCACCCCGCCTACCGATACCGGCTCAAGAAGGGCTACGGGCGTAAGCGCCCCGGTCCTGCCGACCCCGATCTCGATAGCCCTGACTACTGTCGAGTCCTGTTTCGGGGTGAACTTGTACGCCAACGCCCATCTCGGGCTCCTGGTAAGAACACCGAGCCTTTTCTGAATGTCGAGGTCGTTCACTTTTAATACGATGCCGTCAAGCTCGTAGCCCAGTTCCTCCCGTTTCTTTTCCAGTTCTTCATGGTACTTCAATGCCTCTTCTATTCCTTTGACCGGCTTTATCATAGGGGCTATCTTGAGCCCTATGGATCTTATGAATTCAAGCGTTTCAAGATGTGTATCGAATGTAACTCCCCGTACTTCACCTGTGCCCCAGCAAAAAAGGTCCAGCGGACGCGAGGCGGTTATCCTGGGGTCCAGCTGCCTTAACGAACCGGCCGCGGCATTTCTCGGATTTGCGAAAAGGGCTTCTCCTTTCTTTTCCTTCTCTCTATTGATTTTCTTGAAGCTTTCAAGCGGAAGATACACCTCTCCACGCACCTCCACGTAATCCGGAACTTTACCGTCAGGCGGCTCGATAAGCCTCAAAGGTATGGACTTGATCGTCTTTAAATTCCGGGTCACGTCCTCGCCTGCGTATCCGTCACCCCTGGTGGAGCCTTTCGTGAAAATCCCATCCTCGTATACGAGCTCTATGGCAAGGCCGTCAAGCTTCGGCTCCGCCGCGTAAATGATCAGGGCATCGTGCGGCATTTTAAGGAGCCTTTTGACCCTCCTGTCGAACTCTATCGCTTCTTCGGCAGAAAAGGCGTTATCGAGCGAGAGCATGGGTATGGCGTGTTTTATTGTGCCGAAGGCCTTGACCGGGGCCGCGCCTATGCGCTGGGTCGGGGAATCAGGGGTAATGAGACCGGGGAACTCGTTTTCAAGCTGCTGGAGCCTGCGCATGAGCCGGTCGTATTCGGCGTCCGTTACAGCCGGCCTGTCCAGGACGTAATACCGGTAGTTGTGATAATTTATCTCTTTCCTGAGGCGCTCGGCCTCCTGCTTTGCCTTCAACTCATCCATGCCATATTTTTAGCATATAGCCTCTCCGGGGTCAAATGAACGAGACGGATTCGGCTTGCATCAAATGGTTGCTTTTTACCTGTTTTCGGTATAGCATAAGATGACCGCATGTTTTGCCGCCGAGCGGAAAAAGCTTGACAAATGACCGATAATATCTTATTGTCTAAAATTAAAATTAATCGTTGGGGTTTCAGATGAACACATACATGCCGAAAGCTGACGTAAACGGAAAGAAATGGTATCTGGTCGACGCGAGGGACAAAACTCTTGGACGGCTTGCAGTCAGCATAGCCACCGTGCTGCGCGGCAAGCGTAAACCGGTTTTTACTCCGAGTATCGACACCGGAGACTTCGTGATCGTGGTAAACGCCGAGAAGATATCGTGTACTGGAAAGAAATTCACGGATAAGATATATTATCATCACAGCATGTATCCCAACGGGCTCAAGGCCAAGCCGCTCGGAAAGCTCATGGAGGAACGGCCCGAAGAGGCCCTTAAAAAGGCGGTTTGGGGAATGTTGCCGAAAGGAAGGCTCGGCAGGGACATGTTCAAGAAACTCAAGGTTTATACGGGCGACGCTCATCCGCATAAGGCCCAGATGCCGGTTGCGCTCGTCAGTTGATTTTCTCGGATAATTATAGCCGCTTTGTGGCGTGATTTCCATGTGGCGGTTTTGAACGGAAGCCCGATGCCTGTCGGTTCGGGCGGGGCGATGGGATTCCCGTTCTTCACCACGAAGGCTCGCCGCAATTCTTGAAAGTGAGCCTTGATCCGACATTACCACAGGAAGAAAGAATATTTACGGGGGTAAATAAATAATGGCTGATGTGTTTAGCGCTGTAGGAAGACGCAAGACCTCGGTAGCCAGGGTAAGACTAATCGGCGGAACAGGTGATATAATAGTCAACGGTAAGCCGATGGCCGAGTTCTTCAGCAGGGATACCTTGAAGGCTATAGTGAAGCAGCCGCTTGATATCACGAATACATCCGGTAAGTTCAATGTGTCGGCGATAGTCGCGGGCGGCGGCATAAGCGGACAGGCCGGAGCCGTAAGGCACGGTATAGCGAGAGCTCTCGTAAGCTCGGATGCGGCATTGCGTGGTGTTTTGAAAAAGGCGGGTTTTCTCACGCGGGACCCGAGGATGAAGGAAAGGAAGAAATATGGCCAGAAGGGAGCAAGGAAGAGATTCCAGTTCTCAAAGAGGTAATATGCAGGTTGACTGACCTTACAAGGGGGAAGGCCTCGGGGCCTTCCCCTTTTTTTATTAGTGAAGATACGCGACGCATCCTTGAATGTCAGCCCTTTGCAATATCGCCTTTTTAAGGGCTGACAAGTCTTGCGGCACAAAAGACCATTACCGCCATGAAGGATGTCCGCCATTCATGGCGGATATCCTTCAACCGATGGAAGGGCCGTTGAAAACTTTTTTTGTCAATAGAGGCAAGATAATAATATACAGGCTTTTTGACGTCGCCTGGGAGATAAATCTTTCCGCAATCGAAAAGATGGACAGGGAAGGGGCCAAGAGGCTCAAGTTTTCAAAATATCCCTATATGAAGGCCCTGGAATTCGCCAACCCGCCTATCTCTTTCGAACTTCCTTCCTTCAACAAGGTGCTTTTCAATCAGTCTTTAAAGGTCAACGTCGTGGCCAGGGCCTACGACTTCGGGGTCCTTTCCATTGCTTTCGACCTGCCGGTGCCGCCGGAGACGTCCTTTGCCGAGCTCGAGGAGGTGACAAGGGAGCTTGACATCGACAAATCGATAGAAGTTCAAGCCCGCGAATATGTCAATGCCCTGATGGAAAGCCTCGGAAAAGCCGTCGTGAGCCCGGAGATAAAGGAAGATTTCATAGAAGATTATATGATCATTTATGTGGAGGAGTTGAAGGACGGGATAAAGGCCTTCGAGCTGATGGGCGCTTACGATCCGACGAAGTTGCTTCTCTATGAAGGCGACGAGCTCAGCCATTTCATCAGTAAAGAGACCCTCAAGCACGGCTTCAGCTACTACCCGGAAGATTTCATCGTCATAAATATCGACAACGCGTTCATCATAGAGCCCACGGGCAGCCTCGATCTGCCGGACATACTCGAATTCGCCAATGCGCAGTACGTGGAACTGCGGTATTACGACCATGTCATCGACAAGGAACTCAAGGCGATATACGGCGAGCTTTCCGGCAGAAGGGTCTCGATTTTCAGGCTTCGGGAATATGAAAGGCTCCTTAAAAAGATTACGCGCACCATAAGCGAGATTACGGAGGTCACGGAAAAGGTAAATAATTCGGTTAAGGTGACCGAGGACATATACTACGCGAAAATATACAGGGCGTTTATGGCGCTGTTGCGGAGCAGGGATTGGGAAGCCGGCACGCGTGAAAAACTCGAGGTGGTCACAAACGCGTACAAGATGCTGCATGACGAGATATCGGCGAAAAGGGCGTATGTCCTCGAGTTCGGTATCTTCATATTAATCGTGATAGAGCTTGTCTGGCTGGTGGTGGGCAAATAGCCTGCGCGGCGAATCTCCCGCCTCCCGCTGATTTGAACCGGCATCGTCCGATATTGCGCGTCTTCCGGCGATTTGATTTTTCAGGAGAACTCGGATAGAATCTGCTTATGGCCAACGATAAGGGCATTGACAGGTACGTCTATAAAAATACGATTTGGAAGGTCGTTTTAGCGCTATTAATAGTCCTATCTTTCGTATATTTTCTCGGGCAGCTTTTCAAACCGGGGGAGGCGGTACAGAGATACAAGATAACCTACACGCAGTTCATCGATGAACTCAATGCCGGCAATGTGAAGTCGGTAACCATAAAAGGCCTTGAGCTTGACGGCGTACTCGTAAAAAGCGTATCCCTGAAGCCGTTAGGCGATACCAAGGCGAAGGACGTACAAACTTTCAAGACGTATTTGCCTTCCTTCCAGGGCAGCGATCTCATTCGACAGTTTGAAGCGAAAAAAGTAATCGTGGACGTGGAGCCGGAGGAGACGTCCGCTTTCTGGCAGGTGGCTATCGCGGTGCTGCCCTGGGTGGTAATAATAGGGGTATGGGTGCTGCTCATGAGGAGGATGCAGAATATACAGGGAGGAGGCGGCGGCGGGCTCTTCAGCTTCGGCCAGAGCAAGGCGAAGCTCTTTGACGCGAAGAGGCCGAGCATAGCGTTCAAGGACGTCGCCGGCATGGAATATGCCAAAAAGGAGCTTGAAGAGACGGTCGAGTTCATGAAGGACCCATCCAAGTTCTCAAGGCTCGGCGCGAAGATCCCGAAGGGCATACTTTTAATAGGCCCCCCGGGAACCGGCAAGACCCTGCTCGCCAGGGCAACCGCCGGAGAGGCGGGTGTGCCGTTCTTCAGCATCAGCGCCTCGGAGTTCATAGAGATGTTCGTTGGGGTAGGGGCCTCCCGCGTCAGGGATCTCTTTAAAAGGGCCCGCGACATGAAACCGAGCATAGTTTTCATAGACGAGATAGATTCCATCGGCCGCACCAGGGGC